>JAZKZB010000170.1:0-20048 GCA_045612425.1 Faecousia sp. | reverse complement strand
GGCGCCCATTTCCTTCAGTTCCTTAACCATCTTCACGTAGTTGGCGGGGGTATGGACAGGAGAGGTGGTGTAGGAAATGGTACCGGAAGCAATAGCGCCGGCGTTGACAGTGGCTTCCATGGCAACCTTCAAGTTATTTACGTCATTCAGGGCGTCAAAAATACGGATGACATCCATGCCGTTTTCCACAGCCTTCTTGACGAACAATTTTACGAAATCGTCGGGATAGTGAGAATAACCCAGCACGTTTTGACCACGCAACAGCATTTGCAATTTGGTGTTGGGCAGTTTTGCGCGAATTTTCCGCAGACGTTCCCACGGATCTTCATTCAGATAGCGCAGGCAAACGTCAAAGGTGGCGCCGCCCCAGCATTCTGCAGCGTAGTAACCTGCCTTGTCGATGGTTTCCAGCATGGGTTCAAATTTTTCAAAGGGCAGACGGGTGGCGATGAGGGACTGGTTTGCATCACGCAGAACAGTCTCTACAAACTGAACTTTTTGTGCCATAGAATATAAAACCTCCATTTTGGTGATTGAAAATAGTTTTGGAAACATTTTGGCAAACCCAGCGTGTTTCCTGCAAGGATAGTAGAAAATGATTAGTCTTTAAAAAACCCCAATTTCCACCAAATACAGTTTAGCATAAAAAGGAAAGATTGTAAATAAGGGATTTCCACATTTTCCCCAAAGAAGCGGGTTTTTTGCCCTTTTTAAAGAAAGAAAGTATAAACAGACAAAGAGAGAAGAAAAAAACATAAAAAGATGAAAATTATTTTTGTTGATTTTATCTTTGTTTTCGTGTATGATAACATTGCAAAATATGGGATGAACCGCTTATGATTTAGGTCATGCCCTGGAAATTTAAGGAAAGAGGTACTTATATTATGGCACTTGATTTGACAAAGTATGGCATTGTCGGCGCAACCGAGATTGTCCATAACCCCTCCTATGAAGCACTGTTTGAAGCAGAAATGGACCCTTCTCTGGAAGGTTTTGACAAGGGTCAACTTACCGAACTGGGCGCTGTTAACGTGATGACCGGCATCTACACCGGCCGTTCTCCTAAGGATAAGTTCATTGTTATGGACGACACCTCCAAGGACACCGTGTGGTGGAACTCTCCGGAGTTTGCCAACGATAACAAGCCCGCTTCCGTGGAAGCATGGAAGGCTTGCAAGGAACTGGCTCAGAAGGAACTGTCCGGCAAGAAGTTGTACGTCATGGACTTGTTCTGCGGCGCCAACCCCGACTCCCGTATGGCTGTCCGTTTTGTGATGGAAGTGGCATGGCAGGCTCACTTTGTTAAGAATATGTTTATTACGCCTTCCGATGAGGAGTTGGCCAACTTTGAGCCCGATTTCGTTGTTTACAACGCTTCCAAGGCGAAGGTTGAGAACTATAAGGAATTGGGTCTGAATTCCGAGACTGCTGTTCTGTTCAACCTGACTTCCCGTGAGCAGGTCATTCTGAACACCTGGTACGGCGGCGAAATGAAGAAGGGCATGTTCTCCATGATGAACTACTACCTGCCCCTGAACGGCATGGCTTCCATGCACTGCTCCGCCAACACCGACATGGAGGGCAAGAACACTGCTCTGTTCTTCGGCCTGTCCGGCACCGGCAAGACCACCCTGTCTACCGACCCCAAGCGTCTGCTCATTGGTGACGACGAGCACGGCTGGGACGACAACGGCGTGTTCAACTTCGAAGGTGGCTGCTACGCTAAGGTTATCAATCTGGATAAGGAATCCGAACCCGACATCTACCGCGCCATTAAGCGCAATGCATTGCTGGAAAACGTAACCGTAGACGAAAACGGTGTTTGCGATTTCGCTGACGGTTCTGTTACCGAAAACACCCGTGTTTCCTACCCCATTAACCACATTGAAAAGATTGTTCGTCCCGTGTCCGCAGGTCCCGATGCCAAGAATGTTATCTTCCTGTCTGCTGATGCATTCGGCGTTCTGCCTCCCGTTTCCATTCTGACTCCCGAGCAGACTCAGTATTACTTCCTCTCCGGCTTCACTTCCAAGTTGGCCGGTACGGAACGTGGTATCACCGAGCCCACTCCCACCTTCTCCGCTTGCTTTGGCGCTGCATTCCTGGAACTGCATCCCACCAAGTACGGCGAAGAGTTGGTTAAGAAGATGGAAAAGTCCGGCGCAAAGGCTTACTTGGTCAACACCGGTTGGAACGGTACCGGCAAGCGTATCTCCATTAAGGATACCCGTGGTATCATTGATGCGATTTTGGACGGTTCTATCCTGACTGCTCCTACCAAGAAGATTCCTTACTTCGGCTTTGAAGTGCCTACTGCTCTGCCCGGTGTGGATAGCGGTATTCTGGATCCCAGAGATACCTATGCTGACGCTGCTCAATGGGAAGAAAAGGCAAAGGATCTGGCTGCTCGCTTCCAGAAGAACTTCGTGAAGTACACCGGTAACGAAGCCGGCAAGGCTTTGGTGGAAGCAGGTCCTCAACTGTAATTTCACATAAAAACGATAAGCGCGGGTGCCATAAGGCACCCGCGCAATTGTAAATAAAATGATTGGGGCGGGAAAGTCTTCCCGCCCCAATTTTTATACTTCTTCTTCCTGCTCGTTTTCCGGTTCTTCCGGAGGGGTGATTTCCTCTGCCGTTTGGTTGAGGAACAAATTTTCCCGTTTATGAGGACGGAGGGCTTGGATACCCAGCACCACCACCGCGGCAAAGCAGGAAACGGCAGCCAATAACTGGCTTACCCGCAGAGGACCCCAGTAAAGACTGTCCATTCGCAGACCCTCAATCAAGGTTCTGCCCAAGCCGTACCATGCCACATAGCCCAAGGCAATTTGTCCGTCGTATTGCCGACGTTTGGAAAGAAAATGCAATGCCACAAAACCCACGGCATTCCAAACGGATTCGTAAAGGAATGTGGGGTGGACACGGATAAATCCTGCATAACCCCCTGCAATGGCGGCTTCTTTCATTTGCGTTACTTGCGTCAGCAGGCTTTCGGAAGCATCCGCAGGAACAACCAGGCAGGATTGCCCGATTTGCATAGCAAACAGAGAATCGGTATAACTGCCAAAGGCTTCCCGGTTAAAGAAATTTCCCCAGCGACCCACAGACTGACCGATTAGAAAGCCCAATGCCACCAAATCCAGCAAAGCCGGCAGGCGTATTTTTTTCATTTTGCAAAATACCGCAACACCGGCGACGGCTCCCAATACACCGCCGTAGATGGCAAGGCCACCCTCCCAAATATAGAGGACTTTGATAGGATTGTCGGCATACTGTTCCCATTGGAAAATACAGTAATACGCCCGGGCGCAAAGGATAGCCACCGGCACGATCCACAACACGCCGTCGGAGATGTCGTCCTGCCTGATGCCAAATTCCCGGCAACGCTTCCAGCCGTAGAAAACGGCTAAAAGCAGACCGATCGCAATGCACATGCCGTAAAAAGTCAGATGAAAAGAGCCCAGAGTAATGCCTTGGGCCGGATTGATCTCAATGCCAAGATGGGGAAATTCTATGGGCGAACGTCCGGAAATCCATTGCATAGCGCCATCTCCTTTGCTGTTTTTCCTTATTATACACCAATTGCCGGAAAATAGAAAGGGGCAAAGCGAAAATTCCCGGCTTTTCCTGTTGCGAATTTTTCGGAAATGGGTTACAATGGAGAAAATCGGAAAGGAGGCCTTGGGATGGCTTGGTTGGAATTGACAATCCACGTGAAAAATCTTTCTACGGAAGAAGTTGCGGCAAGATTGACTGCCCGGGGATTCTCCGATTTGGTGGTAGAAGATCAGCGGGAATTTGAAACTTTTTTGGACAAAAATCGAGATTATTGGGACTATATTGATGAATCTTTGCAAGTTTCTTTGCAAGGTCTTTCACGAATCAAACTGTACTTACCCCAGGAGGAGGAAGCCTCCCTTTCTCTGCTTCAGAATTTGGTGCAACAATGGGGCCTTGAGATGGAGCAGACCTTGCTTCCGGAAACGGATTGGGAAGAAAACTGGAAGGACAACTATCCCCCGGTGTTGGTGGGAGAGCGTTTGGTGGTGCAACCTTATTGGGTGGAATCGGCCCAAGACGGGCGGATTCCCGTGATTTTAGATCCCGGGCTGACCTTTGGTACCGGCGCGCACCCCTCTACGCAGATGGTCATGGCGGAAATGGAAATGCGCAATTTGTCCGGCGCGGTTTGCCTGGATTTGGGAAGCGGAAGCGGAATTTTATCCATTACCGCTTTGCGATTGGGCGCAAAAAAGGCAATTGGGGTGGATATCGACCCCAAGGCGGAGGATATGGCCCGGGAAAATGCCGGTTATAACGGGTTCGGCGCGCCGGAATTTGCGGCTTTGACGGGGAATGTTACCGAGGACCGGGAACTCATGGAAAATCTGGCGATGCAGACTTACGATTTGGTATTGGTGAACATCGTTGCGGATGTGATTATCGGTCTTGCGCCGGTTTTGCCCCGATTCTTGCAGAAAGATAGCGAATTGATTTGTTCCGGTATTTTACACACCCGGCTGGAAGATGTGAAAAAAGCCCTGACGGAAGCAGGGCTGGAAATCACGAACCTTCGCGCTGAGGAAGATTGGCGTTGTGTTTGCGCCAAAAGGAGGGTGTAATATGATACCCTATCGTACCCGAAGGGTTCTGAAAAAACTGGCAATGACGGCGTTGGTGCTGCTGCTGTTTTATGCGGTTGTGTTGCTGTGCTGGTTTTTGTGGCTGAACCGATATGTGTTATATACCCGAACCGGCGCGGTTTTGGATTTTGGTCTTTCTGCGGAATTATCCGGTGGGGAAACAGCGAAACCCGGGACGCCCGGGGTGGAAATCGATATTTATTTCAACGAAGGGGAAAACATGATTTTACCGGGAAACACGGAACTTTCCAAACTTTCCGGTGTTTACATCACCCAAGCCATGCTGGAGAGCAATCCCGCAGGCGTGCAGGACTTTGTACGTGCGCTCAGCGCAGATACGCCCGTTATGGTGGATATGAAATCCATCAAAGGCGAATTTTTCTATCATACAGAGTTGGGGAACAATCATCCGAAAATTGATCCTGACGGGGTGGAGGAAATCATTGCCCAACTGCGCAAGACCAACCACTATCTGATTGCCCGGGTGCCGGCCTTGCGGGACTATTATTTTGGCCTCGCCAATGTGAATTCCGGTATCTTTAACCCCAATCAAATGTCGTTATGGATGGACGAAAAGAGTTGCTATTGGCTCAATCCCAAGGCCCAGGGAACGTTGGCGTACCTGTTGCAGATTGTGACGGAACTGCAGGCGCTGGGGTTTGACGAGGTGATATTTACAGATTTTGATGTACCCAATGCCAATATTTATTTTGAAGGCGATAAGGTGCAGGCGATTAACGATTTGGCGAACACGCTGGTAAAATCCTGCGCCACGGAGACCTTTGCCGTATCGTTTCAGCGCAAAGCGGAGAATTTCCGTTTGCCGGACGGGCGAAGCCGACTGTATTTGGAAAATGTGGCTGCCTCGGAAACGGGGGCGGTGATGGAACAGTTGGGTTTGGAAAATGCGGAGAGCCGGTTGGTATTTTTAACAGAATTGATGGATACCCGATTTGATGAATTCAGTGTACTTCGTCCTGCGCCAGTGCCCGTAAAAGAGAAAAGCACCGGAAACTAAGGTTTCCGGTGCTTTTTATTATCCCATACGGGATTCAATTTTACTCAGGGCGTTTTTCATGCCAAGGTAGGTTTCTTCCGATACTTTGGAAATAAAGTTTTGTTCGTAGGCGGTGATGGCTTCCCGGATTCGCAAAACCCGGATGCCCTCCCCGGTATCGGTATTGTCTTCCAAATACACGGGGATGTAGTCATAGCCGGTGAGTTTGACATTGCCGGTAACGCCGTCTTTGGTGATTTCCAAGTCTAAAACTACGGAATAATCCGTGCCGTCGGCGATAGCGTCTCCCCAGAAATCCCCAAGGGAATAGGCAAGCAACGTGCCGGCCTCTTTGTCATAGGTAACGGTTTGAACCAGATGGGAATGGCTTCCCAAAATGGCATCTACCCCGTTTTCAAACATAAGGTTTGCGATTTTTTCCTGGGTTTTGCTGACTTTATTGACACCTTCGCTGCCCCAGTGGAGCAGAGCGATGGTAATATCCGGTTTTTGCGTCTGCACATTTTTCAGAATTTGGGTAATGCCATCGGTGTTAATGGTTTGGTAAGTGCTGGTGTAATCGGTATACAACAGATTGACACAGTTGGCGTATTCCGGAAGCAGACCGCTTCCGCCCATGCCTTTGGTAAAGGCCACAAAGGCGATCCGAATGCCTTGCACTTCCCGTATCACAAAGCCACCGGTTTGCTGAAATTCCGCAGAGGAGGTGTATGTGCCCAAAGGGGTAATACCGGCTTGACGGATGCCCTGAACGGTGGTTTTCAGGCAATCCATTCCTCCGGCAACACTTTGGGTGTTGGCGGTTTGCAAAAAGTCCACACCGGCGCCACGAAGGGCGTTAATTAAGGCATCGGGTGCGGATTTTTGGGCGCTTCCGTAGGGCTCTCCTGCCAGACAACCTTCAAAATTCAGCACAGATAAATCCGCTCCGGCCAAGGTGGGAAGCAAATCTAAAAAGGCATTGGTATAATCGTATCCGCCGGCGGTGATACCGGAAGACACGGTTTTATCCGTAATATTCACATCACCGCCTGCGACTAAGTGAATGACGGTGTCCGGTGTTGTGGGAGGCGGGGTTTCGGGCGGTGGTGTGGAGGTGGTGCTTTGGGAGGCGTCCAAGGAGGGCGATGCCGGCTGATTGACAATGGCAAAGGTGATGAGCATAGCGCAGACACACAAAATGGAGGTGACTGCGGTGATGGTCAAAGCAATGCGAATTAAGCGCTGATTTTCCTTTTGCTGTTTGCGCAGTTCCCGCCGTTGGCGGGCTTGTTCTTCATCAAATTCCACCGTGTCACCCCCTTCGTATTTTGTGCCATTTATTATACAGTATTTTTGAAGATTATACAAGAGGAAAGATGGAAAATCGAGATTATGTCACCCTTGCTTTTTCCATAGGACCATGGTAAAATGTGCATAGATAAAAAGAAAGGAGAATCTGCAATGCGTCGAGTATTTACCTGCCTTCTGTGTCTAATTGTATTTGCTATGGTTTTTGCCGGTTGTGCCCCCCAGGTGAACAGTGAAAACGTGGGCAAAGGCGTGGTGACAAATTTACAAAGCGCGACCACGGTGAGCAGCGACGGCAGTTGTGATGTCACAGTGAATATGCAGATATCTCTGCAAGAGCCCCCCCGGGCGCTGTATTATCCTTTGCCCAAAGAGGCGAAGAACGTATCTGTGAACGGAAGCGGTGTCCGCACGTCCCTTTCCGGAGATGTGCGCAATGTGAATTTAACCGGTCAACTTCGTGGGGCAGGCAATTATACGATTACCATTCATTATGAATTGCCCGATGCGGTGTCCGCCCAAAAAAAGGGCAAACTGGTGCTGAATCTGGATATTTTAAATGGGTTTGCCTACGCCATTGAATCTATGACATTTACGGTGAATTTGCCCGGTCAGCCGGAAAAGCGCCCGGAATTTATGAGCATTTACCATCAGGAAAGCGTAGATACCATGATGGAAATCTCCACGGAAGGCTCTGTGATGCAATGCAGGTTTTTGGAAAGGCTGAAAGACCATGAATTCTTATCTATGTCGTTGGAAGTTACGGAAGGGATGTTCCCGCAACCGCTGATGAAACAGTGGAGTCTCAGCGCAGACGACGTGGCGATGTATGTGTGCGCATTGGTTGCGTTGCTTTATTGGTTTTTGTTTTTGCGGGCGTTGCCACCCTCCCGGGTGCGCAGAACCCAGGAACCGGTAGGACTTACTGCTGGAGAATTGGGATGCAGTTTGACCGGTCGGGGCGTAGATTTTACCATGATGGTAATTTCCTGGGCCCAAATGGGGTATCTGCTGATTCAGTTGGATGAGAACGGACGGGTATTGCTCCATAAGCGAATGGATATGGGCAATGAGCGGAAAGAGTTTGAAAATCGCTGGTTCCGCACATTGTTTGGTCGCCGGAAAACGGTAGATGGAACCGGACATCACTTTGCCCGGCTTTCCGCCAAGGCGGGGAAAATGGTTTCCGGCGCCCGGGATACGTATTTGCCCAGTTCGGGAAATCCCATAATTTTCCGGGGGATTTTAGCCGGAATCGGGATGTTTGGTGGTGTTTCGCTGGCCCTTTCTGTGTTCCATGATACAGTTTGGCAAGTGATTTTCGGCGTTTTGTTTGGTGCATTGGGCGTTGCCCTATCCTGGCAAATGCAGGCAACGGCTACGCATTTGCATCTGCGTAAAAATCTTCCGTTCTGGATTTCTTTGGCAGCCTCGGCGTTGTGGCTGCTGGTGGGTGTGTTCACGGGAGAAGGCGGCGTAGCGTTATTTGTGGTGGGTTGCCAATGGTTGGGCGGTCTTGCCATGGGCTATGGCGGTCGCAGAAGTGAAACCGGTCGCCAAAACCAGGCGGATATTGTTGGTTTGCGCCGGCATCTGAAAACCGTTTCCAAAGAAGAATTGCAACGAATTTTGCAAAACAATCCGGAATATTTTTACGCTATGGCGCCCTATGCAATGGCCATGGGAATTGACCGCGCTTTCGCTCGGCAGATGGGGCAGATTAGCCTGACGGAATGTACGTATTTGACTGTTTCCGGGCAGACACCCACCACCGCGCGGGAATGGAATCAATGCCTGCGGGATGTGGTGCAGGCTTTGGACGAACGTCAGCAGAGAATGGCGCTCCAAAAATGGTTTCATAGATAAGGAGGCGCCATGGGACGGGAATTGGAACGAAAATTCCGGGCAACCCCGGAACAGGTAGAGAAATTGCTGGACGATTGGGGTCTTTTTACGCCGATTACTATGGAAACGATTTATTATGACACACCGGAAAAGACCTTGTCTGCTCACCGGATTACTTTGCGGTGCAGAAAGGAAAACGGCGTATCTGTTTGTGCGGTCAAGACCCCGGAGGGCAAGGACGCCCGAGGAGAATGGGAAACAGAAGGAGAAGAGATCCTCCGAGCAATCCCGGTGTTATGTAAACTTGGGGCGCCGGCAGAACTGCTTGCTATCCGCCAAGTAACGATTGTGTGTGGCGCGCGGTTTTTGCGTCAGGTACGGACGGTAACGTTACCGGAATGCGTAGGCGAACTTGCTCTGGATTTCGGGGTTTTGTTGGGCGGTGGACGGGAGATGCCGTTGTGCGAAGTGGAATGGGAACTGAAATCCGGTAAGGAAGAAGCCTTTTTCGCCTTTGCGCAGGAACTGGCGCAGCGCTATGGTTTACAGGAAGAGCCGAAAAGCAAATTTTCTCGGGCATTGGCGCTGGCGAAAGGAGAATAATATGGAATTTGCAAGCCTTTTCGCAACCTATGACCGACTGGTCTTATTTGATACGGAAACCACGGGACTGCAATTTGCCCGGGATGAAATTATTGAATTTGCTGCCGTAGTGGTGGAACAGCGCAATGGCAAGGCGGAAATTGTGAAGCAATATGATGAACTGATTGCTTTAACGCCCGGAAATACCATTCCTCCGGAGATTGAAGCGCTGACTGGCATTACCAATGAGGACGTGGCGAGCCGGGGGATTTCCAAAGCGCAGGTGTGCAAGGATATTGCGTCCATGTTTCAGGGCAACACGCTGCTTTTGGCGTATAATGCCCATTTTGATTTGAGTTTTTTGTATTATTTGCTTTTGCGAAACGGGGACGTATCCTGCCTGAAGGGAAAAGATAAATTGGATTTACTTACGGTGTATAAAGACCGGCATTCTTATCCTCATAAGTTGTGCAACGCCATTGAGGTTTACGGCTTGTCCCAGCAGGTGGTCAACTCCCACCGGGCGGTGGACGATGTGGTAGCCACGGTGGCGGTGATGCGGAAAATGGAAGAAGAAAAAGATGATCTAAAATGTTATGTAAACCTATTCGGGTTCAATGCCAAGTACGGTATTTCGGGGAAACCCATTGGTTCCGTTGCCTACCGCCCCCAAGGTTTTGACCCCGTTCAACCCCTATATGAAGAAGGTGCAAACAATGGTAAATGAACACGCATACGCCTTGGGCGCAAATCGGTCCTGCATTCGGGAATTATTTGAATATGGACGGGCGCGGGCTGCAGAAGTGGGCGCGGAAAATGTCTATGATTATAGTTTGGGAAATCCGTCCATTCCTGCGCCGGAGGAAGTCAATCGGACAATTCGGGAAATTTTGGCGGATACAGACTCGCTTGCGGTTCACGGATATACCCCGGCTATCGGGGATTTTCAGACCAGAGATGCCATAGCCCGGGATTTAAATGAGCGCTACGGTACGGAAATTTCTGCGGCAGAATTGTTTATCGGTTGTGGCGCTGCGCCGGAACTGACGGCAATTTTCAAGGCTTTGGCGGTGGAAAACAGTGAAATTCTGGCGATTGCCCCCTATTTTCCGGAATATAAGCCCTTTGTGGAAGGCGCAGGCGCCATATTCCGGGTCGTGCCCCCGGATGTGCCTAATTTCCAGATTTCTCTTTCTGCGGTGGAGGAAAATCTTAACCCCCATACGGCGGCAATTATCCTAAACTCCCCCAACAATCCCTCCGGTGTGGTATATACGCAAGAGACTTTGGAAGCGTTGAGCGAATTATTAACGGCAAAAAGCAAGGAATACGGACATCCCATTTATATCGTGTCCGATGAACCTTATCGGGAGTTAACTTATGGTGGCGTGGAAGCCCCCTTTGTTCCCCCAATTTATGCTGATACCATTGTCTGTTATTCTTATTCCAAGTCCTTGTCCCTGCCCGGGGAACGAATCGGTTATATTTATGTGCCCAAGGAGGCAACCGACAGTCAAAAAGTCTACGCGGCCATTGCCGGCGCGGCCCGGGAGTCCGGCCATGTTTGCGCGCCCTCGTTGTGGCAAAAGGTGGTTGCCAGATGCACCCATTTGCGCCCGAATTTGCAGGCTTATGACGAAAACCGGCGCTTGCTCTATGAAAATTTAACGGCTATGGGATATGAAATGGCAAAACCGGACGGCGCATTTTATCTGTTTATCAAGGCGCCCAATGGAGATGCGGTGGCATTTTCCGAACAGGCAAAGGGGCACGATTTGCTGGTAGTGCCCGGGGATGGATTCGGTTGCCCCGGTTATTTCCGAATCTGCTATTGTGTAAGCAAGGATATGATTTTGCGCAGTTTGCCCGCATTCCGGAAGATGATTTCTAAGTAAAAAGAATCGGTGTGTTGCGTTTGCAACACACCGATTTTCATATATCTTCTTTTTTCTCAGCATTGAGTGGGTCAACCACAATTTCTGCATAGGGATTGACGATGACCGTGCGATACGTGTGGTAAATCACCATGCCCGGCTTTCCTGCCGGGTGTTTTTTTATGTGTTTGACGGGAGTCACATCCACAGCAATATTCTGCCCGCCGGCGGTTTCGGCATAGTAAGCCGCTAATTGCGCCGCTTGGGTGACGGTATCATCCGGCACGCTTTGTCCTGCGCAGGCAATAACCACGTGGGCGCCGTGTACTTTTTGGGCGTGAAGCCATAAATCGTCTTTCCGTGCGGTTTTGAAAGTTAATTCTTCGTTTTGCAGATTATTTCTGCCCAAATAAATAGAAAAACCATCGGTGGAAACAAAGTGCAATGGCTGGAGTTTTTTCTGTTTGATTCGTTTTTTGGAAGGCTCTGCCTTGCCATAGCCGGAAGCGGAAAGTTCTGCGCGGATTTCTTCCAGTTCCTGCTCGGTTTGCGCCCGTTCCAGTTCTTCCGCTACGCTTTGCAGGTAGGTCAGTTCTTCTTTCCCAAGTGCAATCTGACGGGTCAGTTCCTTTTCGGCAGTTTTCATGCGGGCATAATCTTTGTAGAACTTCGATGCGTTTTGCTGGGGAGAAAGCAACGGGGAGAGAGGAATGTCGATGACAGCCATGGCTTCATCGTAAAAATCCTCCGCCTGCAAAACCGTTTGCCCCCGGGTAATGCGGTGTAAATTGGCGGTGACAATGTCGCCTAATTGACGCAGGCGTTCCCGGTCGTAGGTGGCAGTCAATTCTTTTTCCTGCGCTGCCAGTTTCCGGGTGATTCTGGCGCAGAGATTTTGGACGGTTTTGCGTAATCCCTGCCCTTTTTGCCGAATCAGGGTTTTGGCGTCCCGCAGAGTGTAATAATCGTCCAAAAGGGCGCTGAAGGAAGCCCCTTGGGAAAATGTGCCATATTGGCGCAAGGGGCAAAAGGCAAATTGCTTCGGTGTGCCGTCCGTGTCGGCGCAATAGAAGGGCGCAGGATAATGCAAATGCTCCCGGAAGAACAGGTGCAGTTTTTCTGCGCAGGAAGGAATATCTGCGCCCGTCAAACGACCCTCCGTATCTCCCAATGCGTACAAGGCTGCCTCACGGCATACTAAGGGAGAAAGACCACCCAGAGCGTCCATCAGTCGTTGGGAAAGGATATCCGCACCCGGCGCGGATAACAGTTCAAGAAAATCTGCTTGGGTGCAGGTTTTTGGGTCTTGTTTTTCCACGTTTTCGGGGATTTGATAAAAAAGACCCGGCAAAGCCGGCCGTTTGGCGCCTTCATCCAGACCGATTCGACGCAGACAGTCCAAAATCCGCCCTTCCTGAGATAGAAGATAGAGATTACAGGTCCTGCCCATCAGTTCTGTAACTAAGTGTTTTTGCACCATGTCACCCAGTTCGTCTACGCATTGAAAGGTAAATTTTGCCCATCGTTCCATGGGCAGTTGGGAAACCTCCACCAGCCGACCGCCGGATAGATGCTTGCGTAATAACATACAGAACATAGGCGGTTCCGGAGGATTTTCCGGATTGGCTTCCGTTAAATGAAGCCTGGGAGATGCAGGGTTGGCGCAAAGGAGCAATTTGGTTCGCCCTTGCCGATGATGCAGGTGCAGGAGCAATGTGTCCCGGGATGGCTGGTGAATTTTCTCCACCCGAGGCTCCGGCAAGGCGCGGATTTCTTCCAAAACGCAGGATAAATAGTACGCATCAAAGGCCATGGCGCGCCTCCAATATCAGAGCAAACAGTTGATTTAACCGCTGGGTCTGTCCGGAAAGAAATAATGCCCCGAACAAGGTCTCCAAACCCGTTGCTTTTGCGTATTCCTGAGGCGTTGCCCCTTTGGGCGCGGCGTGGGAATGGGCGTTTTTTCCCCGGCGAAAATAATCCTGTTCTTCTTCGGTGAGATGGGGAAGCAAAATGTCCGCAAATTTTGCCTGCACAGGGGCGCGAACCAATTCCACAGACTGTTTATGCAGATTTTTTACCGTTACATTTCCCTGCGTGCACAAATAACTGCGACAGAGCAGTTCGTAAACGCCGTCGCCGATATGGGCAAGGCCCAAATTGGAGATGGCATCGACCTGCTTTTTGTCCATGTGCAACTGAAAATAGTTTTCCACAGCGTTTCTCCTTGGCGTTTAGACTCCAATCGGGGTTGTTGCGGTGATTTTCAGGCCCTTGGGATAGAAAAACCGCAATTTTTCTTTGGCAACAGAAATATCAATTACATCGGAAGTGCGCAATTCCCCGTCTAAATTGATAGAAGAGGGTTTGTCGCAACGAATCCGTAAATGGGTGGTGCGAAAATGGCGAACCAGGTGGGGAAGGGATTTGTATTCCCCGTTTTTATATTTGCCAATGACCTGTGCCACCTGCAGGCGGGAGACCTTTTTTACTAAAAGGACGTCCAAAAGCCCGTCGGTGGGGTCAGCCTCCGGAACGGGGTGAAATCCACCGCCGTAGTAACAGCCGTTGCAGGCGCAAATCAAGGTGTGCTCCCCATCAATGGTCTCCCCGTTGATTTCCACTACAAAATGTTCGGCAATTCCGCGAATCACGTTGACTAAGGTGGAAACGGCATAGGCGCGAAATCCGCTGAGCAAGGGAATCCGTTTATAGTTTGCCACATCGGTGCCGATTCTGGCATCTAATCCCACGGAGCAGATATTTAAGGAGTAATCGTCATTGCAACGAATCAAATCAAAGGTACTTTCCTGGGCATCCAAAAGCCGGTCGACGTGGAAAAAGGCATCGGGTTGGTCAAACAGTTTTACAAAGTCGTTTCCGCTTCCTCCGGAATAGACGGTAACGGAGACATTGTCAAAACCGGCCGCGCCACTGGCAACTTCGTTCAAAGTGCCGTCGCCACCGCAGGCGTAGAGGCGGTATTCTTCCCCGGTCATAGCGGCTTCTCTGGCTAAACGGCAACAATCGCCCGGCGCGGAGGAGACTGCAATACGATAATCCAAATTGCGGGCGGAGCAGGCTTCGTGAATGGCCGCGGAATATTTTTTCGTCCGGTCAAAACTGCCGGCGGCGGGGTTGATAATGAATAAATGCTTCATAAAAGGCCTTCTTTCTTTAACGTCGGCATGGGTCGGGAGGAAAGATGCTATTTGCCTTTTCGGGCATTGTCGGTATACATATAATAATCGCATTTGAGCATACCGTTGTAGAGTTTGCGCTTTTTATCTGCCCGCTTGCCGAAGAAATGCTCAAATTCAGGTTCGGAGGTAATGATATATTTCTTCCAGCCGTCGGCAAATTTCCAGTGGCGTCCCATGGCGCTGTAAAGCCGTTGGGCGCTTTGCTGTTCCAGCATGCGCTGACCATAGGGCGGGTTGCAGATGAGGATTCCGCCGTCTGACGGCAGACTCATTTTCGTTGCGTCCCCATCTTGGAAGGTAATCAAATTGCCCACGCCGGCTTTTCGGGCGTTGGCCATGGAAAGGGAGATGCATTTGGGGTCGTTGTCCGAGCCTAAAATTCGGTAATTTCCCTGAAATTCCTTGTCAAAGGCTTCGCTTCTGGCATTGCGCCAAATATCTTCGTGCATCCAGTTGAATTTCTCCCCGGCAAAACCGCGGTTTAAACCGGGAGCGCGATTTTTGGCAATCAAAGCCGCCTCGATGGGGATGGTACCGCTGCCACAAAAGGGGTCCCAGAGAAATTCCTTTCCCCGGTAACGGGCCAGCATGACCATGGCCGCTGCCAACGTTTCCCGCAGGGGGGCATCGTTGCCGTGAGCCCGGTAACCCCGCTTGTGTAAGCCGTTGCCGGAAGTGTCCAGATACAGTTGCACCCGATCGTGCATAATGGAAAATTGCAGTTGATATTTCGCTCCGGTTTCCGGCAGCCAGGAGATACCGTATTTTTCCCCCAGCCGTTTGGATGCTGCCTTTTTCACAATGGCCTGACAGTCGGGAACGGACATCAGTTGACTGTTCAGACAATGCCCTTTTACGGGGAATTGTCCGTCTTTGGGAATCAAATCTTCCAAAGGCGCAGAAAGAACGCCTTGAAACAGTTGTTCAAAGGTGGTGGCGGGGAAATCTGCCAGCAATAGCAAAACCCGTTCACCGGTACGAAGCCATAAATTGGCGCGGGCCAAGGCGGTTTCGTCTCCGGAAAACAGAACGCGACCGTTTTCTACCCGGACATTTTCCATGTTCAATCGGCGTAATTCATCGCCGGCAATGCCTTCCAGACCAAAAAGGGTGGGCACTGCAAAAGTAAATTGAGCCATATAGCCTCCTGATTAGGGGATGATTTTTGTGGATTTCAGGTATCGCTCTTGTTCGGAAAAGACACAACCGCAGTATTTTTGTATGTACATTTCCAGTTCCCGGGCTTTCTCTTGACCGGCTTTAAAATAGGGGCGAAAATCCCGGTATAAAAATTCCACGCCGTATGCCTCTGCCGCGCGCTGGGCGGTTTCTTTCATCAATTCGTGATTTTGATAGGGGCTGATGAACAAACTGGAGGTGAAAGAATCAAATCCCCCTTCTTTGGCTTGCCGGGCGGTTTCGAACAGACGCATTTGGTAGCATTGGATGCATCGGTTGTCAATGTCTTCGGCCACTTCCCGAACAAAGGGGCGAAGACCGTAGTCGTCTTTTTCCAAAAGGGGAAGCGAAATGGATTGGGCATATTCCCGCAGGCAGTTGCGCCGGGCACGGTATTCCGTGAAGGGATGGATGTTGGGGTTATACCAAAATCCGGTCACTTCAAAATGGTCTCCCCGCAATATTTCGATGCATTGATTGGCGCAGGGCGCGCAACAGACATGCAATAAGGTTTTCATATTTGCACCTCAAAAATGGAATTGGATACAGTATATCATAGACACGGTGTTATCGCAAGGAAAACCGTGGCAGGTCACGGGCATAACTGGCCGATCAGACCGTCTTTGTGTAATCCAATCACACGCACCGGAAAAATTTGATTGTGTAAATCTTCCCCGGGGACGTAAACTTTCATGTAATTGGGGGCGTGGCCCACAAACAGGCCATCTTCTTTTTCCTCAAACAGCACTTCCTGCACTGTGCCGACCAGAGCCGTCCGATAGGCAAGGTTCATTTGCTTGCATACGTCGGAGGCCTGCTTGCTTCGCTGTTCTTTCGTGGCGTTGTTGTGCTGGCCTTTCATTTTGTCGGCAGGCGTACCGGGTCTTCGGGAGTAGGGGAAAATATGCATGTCCGCAAAACCGCATCGTTGAATAAAGGCAAGACTTTTCCGGAATTCTTCCTCGGTTTCTTCCGGGAAGGCAACAATCATATCCGTGGTGATAGCGCAATGGGGAAAGGCCTCTTTCAGGGCGGTCACGCTTTGGAAATAGCGGGCGGTGTCGTATTTGCGCCCCATCCTCTTTAATACTGTGTCACAGCCGGACTGCATGGAAAGGTGAAATTGGGGGCATAAATTGGGCAATTCCTTCAGGGCGTTGCAGAAATCTTCCGTTACGATTCGGGGTTCTAAACTTCCCAGCCGTACCCGTAAATGGGGGACTGCTTTGCAAATTTCCGTAATCAGGGCGCAAACTGAGGGCTTTCCCGGCAAATCTGCCCCCCAAGAGGCAATTTCGATGCCGGTAATCACAAGTTCCCGATATCCTTTTTCTGCCAGTTCCTTTGCTTGCGCCACCGTCAAATCCAGAGGCGCGCTACGTACCGGACCGCGGGTATAAGGGATGATGCAATAGGTACAAAAATTCACACAACCATCCTGCACTTTCAGCATGGCCCGGGTTCGTTCCGACAGTCCTCCGGCGGGGAGTACTTCAAATTCCCGACGGCGCAGAGCAATGTCCAGATTCTCCCGGTGTTGCCGGTCGGCAAGGGCGGACAGAAGATTTTGCAAAAATTCCTGCCGGTTTCCGCTACCTCCGATCACATCCACGCCCAAAACGCGTACCGCATCTGCTTCGTGTTGGGGATAGCAACCGCATACGCCAATGACTGCCGTTGGATTTTCCCGACGGCAACGGCGAATGACGGCACGGTTTTTCTTATCCGCCACGGCAGTGACAGAGCAGGTGTTGATGATATAGCCGTCGCAGGGCGTTTCAAAGGCTCCGATTTCGTGTCCCATTTGGGTCAGCAACTGTTCCATGGCTTGGGTCTCGTATTGATTTGTTTTGCAGCCAAGGGTATAGAAACCAAATTTCATAGCATTTTCACCAAATTCTTGTGGTCTGTTTTGTGATAATCATCCAAAATATCAATGGATTTCGACAAAGAAATGTGTTATCATAAGGAAAAGAAAATCATTTGATAGACTTCAAACAGATTCATTATACACGATTTTGCGACTTTTGTATAGCATGTGAGGAGAAATATGCATCAGTTTCAAATTTCTATTCGTTCTTTTTCCGAGGCGAAAGAGTTTATCTCTATGGCCACGGTGCAACCCTTTCGGGTATTGGTGGGCCACGGGGCCAAAATGGTGAACGCCAAAAGTTTTATGGGGATGCTGTCCTTGGATTTTTCCGGACCGCTGAATGTGGTCTGTGACGCGGATGCGGAAAGCGTCACGGTATTCCGTTGTCAGGCAAGTCGATTTTTGGCATAATTTTTGTTTTGAAGCGTCTCGGGAATACCCGGGGCGTTTCTGTTTGCAGGTAAAAATGGGACGCCTTCCTTGCGGAGGGCGTCCCAAATGTGTTTTATTGCTTTTTCAAAAAGGCTTCCAGACGGTTAAGACCCAAGGCCAAATCCTCATCGGAGCAACAGTAGGAGATGCGGATGTGACCGGGACAGCCGAAACAACTGCCTGGCACTGTGGCAACTTTTGCTTCCTGAATCATGCGGATGCAAAAGGCTTCGTCATCGGCGCAGTGGCGGGAGATGTCGGGGAAGACATAAAATGCCCCCTCCGGTTCGGGGAAGGAAAGGCCCATTTCCCGCAAACGCCCACAGACAAAGGCTCTTCGCCGGGCGTAGGTTTCCGCCATTTCACTTACATCTACAGTCAAGGCCGTCAGACAAGCGTCCTGCAAAAAGGTGGGAATGGAGGCCACTTGGGCGGCGTGTAGAAGAAGTAGCCGTTCCATGATATTTTGCGGACCTGCTAAATAGGCGATTCGCCAGCCGGTCATGGCATAGGGTTTGGAAAAACTTTGGCACAGAAACACTTGGTTTCGCAAATCCTTATCCAACGTCAAATCCGGCGCGCCGGCGCTTAACTTGTCATACACATTGTCGCAGATGACAAAAATCTCTTTTCCCAGCACGGCATCTTTTACCGCATTGAGAGACTGGGTGGAAAGAACCGTTCCCGTAGGGTTGTGAGGAGAATTTAATACAATGGCTTTGGTTTTGGCGCTGATGCGGGTAGCCAAGGCTTCCTTGGTGATTTGAAAACCCGTTTCTTCCAAGGGCAAAAATACCGGCTTTGCGCCTGCCGCAAGCACAATGGTTTCATACAAGGAAAAGGCAGGGGTGGGGATAATGACTTCGTCGCCGGGGTTCAAAATACCGGTAAGGGCGGTATAGAGCGCGCCGGTAGCGCCGGCGGTGATGAGGATCTGCTCTGCCGTTATCTCCATGCCCCGGGCGTTTTCGGCCTGGGCAAGGGCTTGGCGCAGTGTCTCTACGCCCTGATTTGGCGCATAATGGGTGCGGTCTGCAGACAAAGCGGATGCCACCGCCTCCTTAATAGGAGTGGGGGTGGGAAAGTCCGGCTCTCCAATGGTCAGCATCACGCAACCGTTCACCGTTTTTGCCAAGTTGGTGAATCTGCGGATTCCGCTTCGTTGCAAGGAAAGCAGGTTTTGGTTCAATGTCGTCATCAGAAACATTCCGCCAATTTTTCAAAATAATCGGCGCCTTTCAATAAAACAGTTTCGTCAAAATTAAAATTATTTGCGTGCAGAGGTGGGGTATCTCCAATGCCCAAGAACAGAAAGAGTCCCGGCAAACGTTTTTGATACCAGGAAAAATCTTCCGCGATCATAAAGGGGTCGGGTAATTCTTCAATGTCTGCCAACGTGGCGGTTTTTTCGAACAGTGCCGGGGGATTGATAACGGCAGGATACCCGTCGTTGGCAGTAACGGTAATTTCGCAGCCGGTTTCCTGCTCCACTTCTTTGGCAATGGCAAACAGTCCGTCGTAGAGCGTTTGAAACACTTCATCTTCAAAGGCGCGCAAACTGCCTTCCATGTGGGTGTGTCCGGAAATGGCGTTTCGTACCCGTCCGCTTTGCACCAGACCAAAATTTAATATCCGATACACTTCGGGGGGCAAACTCTTTTCCAACGCAATCACCCGACTGTAGAAAGACACCGCGGCGGATAAGGCGTCCACGCCCTCTTTGGGGCGGGCGATGTGGGCGCTTTTTCCCACAATATCCACACTGATTTCGCAGGAGTGGCTGAGCATTTCCTTTTTTCTGCCGGCCAAGACTCCCTTGGGAAGTCCGGGCCAAAGGTGCAAAGCAAAAATAGCCTGCACATGATAGGTTTCAAAAATGCCGGTTTCGCATAAATCCTTGGCGCCTGCGCCTTCTTCTTCCGCAGGTTGGAATACCAGCAAAACATTATGAGGAAGGCTTTCTTTTTCGTTGATACGACGGGCAAGTTCCAGCAACATGGCCATGTGACCGTCGTGACCGCAGGCGTGCATATTTCCGGGATGGCAGGAGGCAAAGGGCAGACCGGTCTGTTCCGTTACGGGCAGAGCATCCGCATCGGCACGAAA
>JAZKZB010000169.1:0-2017 GCA_045612425.1 Faecousia sp. | reverse complement strand
GGTTTTTATAATTTGCATAGTATTTAGGAATCGGATTCAAAAACCAAAAGGGGGCGCGGATGACCGCCCCCGGCGAGGACTGGACCGAGCCGAACCATAATTTTCGCCAAAGGCGAAAATGCAAACGAATCCGTTCAGGTCCACCAAATGAGAACACCACCCAACGGGTGGTGTTCTTATTTGGTATGGTATTCACGGATCGGATTCGCAACATTGCCAATTTCCCCCTTCTATATTTGTAGAACTATTACAATCTTTCCCCGCCACCCTGCTTTTCTCTTTACTTTCTTCCGAATTCTGCTATCATAGAAATAGGTAGACATTTTGTTTCCCTTGCAATCAGAAAGGAGTCACTCATGAAACCTTTACCCGGGAAATATCGACACTTTAAAGGCGGAGAATACGAATTATTAGGCATTGCCACCCACTCCGAAACCATGGAACCTATGGTTGTATACCGTGCTTTATACGGAGAGAAAGGACTATGGGTACGCCCTGCATTTATGTGGGATGAAATCGTAGAAACCGACACCTATCGAGGCCCTCGGTTCCAATATATCGGACCTATATAAACGAAAAGTGCGTGCTTTTTAGCACGCACTTTTTTAAAACATCATTTCCTCTACCTTGGGAAACAGTGGTTGATTCAGAAGACGTTTCGCCACACCGGCCATCTTCTGCGGTGATTCGCGAAAACCGTCACGATGCCACTGTAATACCATAGAAATCAACCCGCATACTGCAAACACCACCACTTGACGACGTACCACAAGTTCTTCGTCCTGCAAAAAACGGATAGGAAATACGCCTTCGCTGACAGAATAAGCCGTGGCCCGTTCCAGCATAATACCGGTAAGCCCGCTTTTATGCAATGCATCCAGAAAATCACGATGCACTTCCCAAAATTGAAAGAAGGTTTCCAATTCCAATTGCAAACTGCGCTTTTTCCCTTGCTGTTTGGCCTGACTAAACCCTTCATATTCCATCATGGTATGGTCGATCAACGCATGCAAAGCGCCTTCTTTTCCGGTAAAGTAGCGATAGAAGGCCTTTCTGGGAATCCCCAACTGATTGCAAAGATCAATCACCATAATTTCATCATAATGAACCGTCTTCATCATTTCCAAAAGCCCTTGTTCCAATAACTTTTGACGTTTTGCAGACTGTTCCGTTTTGCAGAGTTTGTACATGGCGTCCACCTCTTTCTTTTCCAATTATATCCATTTACACCGATTCCGTCAACATTTTCGTGATTTTTTACAAATATTTCTTTTGATTTTTTAGGGTATGTGTCACAATTTCTCTATTTTGGGTCTGTCATATATTTGACTTTTCCCTTATAATATGTCTGTATTCTTGTTGCAGTATGCAACAAATTGTCTCTAAGGAGGAAACACCTATGAAGAAAACTGTCCAATTGGACGAACGGGGCTACCGCAAATTCGGTATACGCGACAAACTTGCCTATGCCGCCGGCGACCTCGGTTGTAACATGAGTTTCGGCTTAAAAAGTACTGTTCAGACTTTCTGGCTCGTTTACATGTTCATGCAGACCGGTCTGTTCTCCATCTTGCTGCTTCTTGTTCAGGCATGGGACGCAATCAACGATCCGTTGATCGGCTCTCTGATTGACAACGACAGCAGAAAATACAAAATGGGCAAGTATAAGACCTATATTTTTATCGGTGCTATCGGCTTGCTTGTTGGCGGCGCTGCAGTCTTCCTGCCTTTCCCCGGCGCCAACACCCTTGTGAAAGCAATTCTCTTTATTCTGGGATACATCATTTGGGACGCTGCTTACACCATGGCCAATGTTCCCTATGGTACTATGCTCAACATCATTACCGAAGATGCAGGCGAAAGAGCGCAACTTTCTGTTTTCCGTTCCATTGGCGGTGCTGTTGGTGGCATGTTGCCCGGCATCATCCTGCCCATGCTGATCTGGCAGAAGGTCACCTTTGATCCCAACAACGTTCTGTGGTTCCTGGATAAGATCGAGATCCCCGAAGGCGCAGAG
>JAZKZB010000168.1:0-6289 GCA_045612425.1 Faecousia sp. | reverse complement strand
TGGCCGAGGCCTACAACACCGCCGATAAGAAGGAATTCTATGAATTCATTTTGGCGCTGGATGCTCTGAAACAGAGTTTGACCGGAGAGGAAAAGACCGTCATTTTGGATGCTGATTCCGAATTGGCAAAAATCCTAATGGGCGCGAAATAATAAATAAAACTGGATTTTTCTGCCACCATCTCTTATAATGGTGGCAGAATTTTTTGGAGGCAACGACTATGAAATATGGATTTGGTGTGGATATCGGCGGCACCACTGTTAAAATCGCATTTTTTACCCAAGGGGGAGACCTTTTGGAAAAGTGGGAAATTCCCACCGTGATAACCAATGACGGCGCCAATATTTTGCCGGACATAGCGAAAGCCTTACTTGCCTTTCTCGAAGATAAGCATTTGGATAAATCCCAAATTCTGGGAATTGGCGTGGGCATCCCCGGCGCAGTAAAAGACGGCGTGGTTAACCGCTGTATCAACCTCAACTGGGGAATCGTGGATGTGCGAACCATATTGTCCGACCTGACCGGTCTGCGTGTATGCACCGGCAACGACGCCAATTTGGCGGCCTTGGGCGAGGCCTGGAAAGGGAGCGCCAGCGGTTGCAAGAATATGGTTTTGGTCACTTTGGGTACCGGCGTAGGCGGCGGTATTGTTATCGGTGGACGGCTCGTCAACGGAGCCAACGCCTCCGGCGGAGAAATCGGTCACATTGTGCTAAATCCCGAAGAAACGGAACTGTGCACTTGTGGCAACCGGGGTTGCGCAGAGCAATATTGCTCCGCCACAGGTGTCGTACGACTGGCAAAACGGCATTTGGACGAAAGCAAAGAAGAAAGCATCTTGCGAAATCTTCCCAACATAACCTGTAAGGATGTATTTGATGCCGCCAAAGCCGGAGACGCCTGCGCCAAGGCAATTTTACAGCAGGTATACACCCTGCTGGGTCGCCTTGTGGCAACCGTATGCAATACGGTAGACCCGGAAATTGTGGTCATCGGCGGTGGCGTCAGCAACGCGGGTCAGCCCCTGCTGGACGGTATTGCCCGCCACTTCCCCCGGTTTGCCTTCCACGCTCTGCAGGATAGGGTGCAATTTCGCATTGCCTCCCTGGGCAACGACGCCGGCGTGTACGGCGCGATGAAACTTTTCTTAGACGAATCCGGGCTGGGTTAATCCCCCTCCATCAGGAGTTTGTCCGCCCGATGTGGAAAAAAGCACTTGACAAATGGACTTTCATGGTGTTTAATAGGGGTAATATTTCAAACCGTTGAAGCGGAAAATGGACTGCACAGCGCATCCACAGAGAGCCCCCGTTGGTGGAAGTGGGGCGAAAATGCGGGGCAGTTTTGGGCCGCCGAGGGCAGGGGGAACGGACTTTCTCAGTATCCCTGACGTTATGTCTGCGTTACAGACAGCCCATGTGCTTGCATGGGGCAAAGCGGCCGTAAGGCAACCAAGGTGGTACCGCGGATGAATCATTCGCCCTTGATGAAGGTTTCTTCGTCAGGGGTTTTGTTTTTTAGGAGGCGTTTTTTATGCAATTTAATGGCGTGGATTTTGATACTTATTTCAAGAAATATCCCGACGCAAAGGGTTATTTCGGAAAATACGGCGGGTCTTACATCTCCGAAGACCTGAATAAAGCCATGGAGGAGATTACGCAAGCCTATTTTACCATTTGCAAATCCAGCAAGTTCATCAGCGAACTGCGTCGGATTCGCAAGGAATTTCAAGGTCGCCCCACCCCCATTTCCCATTTGGAACGGCTTTCCGGTACTTTGGGCAATGTGCAACTGTACGCCAAACGGGAAGACTTGAACCACACCGGCGCTCATAAACTAAACCACTGCATGGGCGAGGCTCTGCTTGCCAAATACATGGGCAAGAAAAAAGTCATTGCCGAAACCGGCGCCGGTCAGCACGGTGTGGCTTTGGCCACGGCGGCTGCCTATTTTGGCTTGGAATGCGATATTTATATGGGTAGCGTGGACATTAAAAAACAAGCGCCCAATGTTGCCAGAATGAAGATTTTAGGCGCAAATGTGATTGAAGTCACCGAAGGCCTTGCCACCTTGAAAGAAGCGGTGGATGCCGCCTTTGCCGCCTACGCCCGGGAATACAAGGACTGCATTTATTGCATCGGTTCTGTTTTAGGTCCCCATCCCTTCCCCATGATGGTGCGGGATTTTCAAAGCGTAGTGGGCATCGAAGCCAGAGAGCAGTTTTTGGGCATGACCGGAGAATTGCCCGATGCGGTGGTGGCCTGTGTGGGTGGCGGTTCCAACTCCATGGGTATGTTTGCCGGCTTCCTGAATGACCCCGTAAACATCTACGGTGTAGAGCCTTTGGGCCGTGGCCCCACGCTGGGCGACCACGCCGCCAGCCTGAAATACGGCGAAGAAGGCATTATGCACGGCTTCAACTCCATTATGCTGAAAGACGAAAACGGCGAGCCCGCCCCCGTCTATTCCGTAGCCAGCGGTTTGGACTATCCTTCTTCCGGTCCGGAACATGCCTTTTTGCATGATTTAGGTCGGGTAACCTATGATGCGGTCACTGATGAAGAAACCATCGACGCTTTCTTTGCCCTTTCCCGTACCGAGGGCATTATCCCTGCCATCGAAAGCGCCCATGCCGTTGCTTACGCTATGAAACTGGCAAAAGAAATGGGCACCGGTTCCATTCTCATCAACCTTTCCGGTCGAGGCGATAAGGATATGGATTACATCATTGAGCACTACGGCATTCGCTGAAAATGCTTGCAGTCAAAAGACAAAATGTAACTTTTTCGAAAGGGAGGAAACGTTTGTTTCCTCCCTTTTTTCGATAAAAAACCTGTTTTTTGTGCATAATTACCTGGTATTTCGCCCTTTTTCATAGGATTCCGCCCTTGACAACCCTTTCCCGGTATGCTATAATTCGTTACCGGATTGTAACTTTTGTAAAAATTTTACAGTCAGAAAGGGATTTATCTTTATGTTACATATCAAACGCTTAGTGCGTTTTACTGCCGTGGCGCTGATACTGTGTTTGTGCTGTTTCCCCGTGGGCGCCATTCAAAACAATGTGGCTTCCTTCCCCGGGCACGAAGCGCCGGCTAAAGAAACGACCTACCGCGCTGTTTCTTTGGTGCATTACAGTCCCAATTTCTATGCCACCGTCATCGGCTCTCTGGAAGAAGGGACGGTACTTACCGTATTGGGTGCAACAAACGACTTTTATCGCATTGATGCATACGAAGGCATGATTGGCTACATTGCCAAAACCCAAGTAACACAAACAGAAACCGGCGAATATGTGGTTTCCTGCGTGGAAAACGCTTCAGAAACCGTTTCCATGCGTACTTACAGCACCCAAGAGGCTATGGACATCCGAAGCCAAATTCGGGAAATTGGATTGCAGTACATCGGCACACCCTATGTGCACGGCGGCACTACTCCCTACGGCTTCGACTGCTCCGGTTTAACCCAGTATGTATTTGCCCAATTGGGCATCCAACTCAACCGCAGTGTCCACGGTCAACTGCTGGACGGCGTTTTGGTGGAAAAAGAGGATTTGCAATGCGGTGACTTAGTCGTCTTTCGCAACACTACCCCCACTTCCCACTTCGCTTCTCACGTGGGCATTTACATCGGCAACAGCCAAATTCTCCACGCCGGAGACGGCGGTGTGGCCATCTCTCAATTAGACCACCCCTATTTTGTGGAGCGCTATCAATCCTCCATTCGGGTGGTGCTAACCGACTTGACCCAAGCCCAATCCATTCCCACCTTGGGAATCCAAAACAACATGAACAGTTCTTACTGGAGAGAAAGTTCCCAGACCGACGGGTCCGGGGACTTTTTTTCGTCCGGTCTTGCAACCGCGTAACAAATCGTGTATAATAAGGCGATTTGTTTGCATGAAAGAAAGGAAATACCATGTCCCAAACACCTGCTGTAAATTTAAAAGAAAATAAAATGGGGATTATGCCCATTGGAAAATTGCTGTTTACCATGGCCATGCCTATGATCATTGCCATGGTCATTCAGGCCCTTTATAATGTGGTGGATAGCATTTACGTTTCCCGCATTTCCGAAAGCGCGGTAACGGCCCTTTCATTGGCCTTCCCCGTCCAAAATATTCTCATCGGCTTTGCCACAGGCATCGGCGTAGGCGTGAACTCTTTGCTGAGCAAATGCTTAGGGCAAGCCAACCAAAAAGGCGCAAACCGGGCCGCCGGCAACGGCATTTTTTTAGTCGGCATTGCTACCGTGCTGTTTCTTCTCTTTGGATTATTCGGAAGCCGCTGGTATTTTGAAATTCAATCCAACGTAACAGAAACCGTCGAGGGAGGCACTATCTACATCACCATCTGCTGCGCAGGGGCATTAGGCATTTTGGTGGAAGTATTGGGCGAACGGCTTTTACAATCCTCCGGCAGAACTTTTTATACCATGATTACCCAAGGCGCAGGCGCCGTCATCAACATTTTATTGGATCCGGTATTTATTTTTGGTTTTTCTCCCTTGGGCATCCCGGCTATGGGCATTGCCGGCGCGGCAGTGGCTACTGTCATCGGTCAATGGATTGCCGCCATTTTGGCCGTTATCTTCAATTTTAAATTTAACCCGGAAGTCCAATTCTCCCTTTCGTGCCTGTTGCCGAAAAAAGAAACCCTGATTCCCATTCTTACTGTTGGTATTCCCTCCATTATCATGATGGCCATTGGCTCTGTTATGACCTTTGGCATGAACCAAATTCTCCAAAACTTTCACGAAACCGCCACCGGCGTTTTCGGCATTTACTTCAAACTGCAAAGTTTCTTCTTCATGCCCCTGTTTGGCATCAACAATGCCACCATTTCCATTGCCGCCTATAATTACGGCGCTTGCTGTCCCGAGCGGATTACCGGAACATTAAAACGTTCCTGCCTCAGCGCAATCTGTATTATGGTTGCAGGGCTTTTGGCTTTCCAATTTCTGCCGGACACACTATTGGGTATTTTTAATCCCTCCGACGAATTTTTACACATCGGTCGAAGCGCTTTGCGCATCATCAGCCTTTGCTTCCCGGCTGCGGCCATCGGCATTGCCCTGAGCGCCAGTTTTCAGGCTTTGGGCGACGGGATTTATGCCACAATCACTTCTTTATGCCGGCAACTACTGGTGCTTCTGCCCGTAGCATATCTGCTCAGCCTTAGCGGAAATGTCAATGCGGTTTGGTGGGCCTTCCCCATTGCAGAAGTGGTGAGCATGACCGTAACCCTCTTCTTCTTCGGACGTATTTACAAAAGAAAAATCAAACCTCTGAAATAAAAAACGGGCACCTCTGATGAGGTGCCCTGATTTTAATTAGCAGCAGCCGCAGTTGCCGTTGCCGCCTTCGTTGCCGTTACCGCAGCAGCAGAACAACAAAACCAAAATGATAATCCACCAGCAGTTGTTCCCACCAAAGCAATTATTTCCACACATAAAGAATACCTCCAAATCAAGATTGAGCAAAGGACTTCGCTCATTCCATGGTATTCTCTCCGGCAAAAAAGGTGCGAAACTTTTTACAGTTGACGCAGAGCATCTACCAAAGCGGTTTTCGATGCCGTCTTTTCGTCTTTGACCTTAATAACCTTAGCGGGGCATCCGGCCACCACCGTATTGGGGGCAACATCGGAAACCACCACCGCACCGGCAGCCACCACCGCATCATGTCCGATTCGGCAACCTTCAATCACCACCGCATTTGCGCCAATGAGCACATTGTCTTCCACAATGACCGGCGTTGCAGAGGCAGGTTCAATCACACCGGCCAACACCGCGCCGGCGCCCACGTGACAGTTTTTGCCCACGGTTGCCCGTCCGCCCAATACCGCGCCCATGTCAATCATGGTGCCTTCGCCCACAACTGCGCCGATATTGAGAATCGCGCCCATCATAATCACGGCATTTTTACCGATTTCCACCTGCTCCCGAATGATTGCGCCGGGCTCAATACGGGCAGGAATGTTCTTCATATCCAGAAGGGGAATGGCAGAGTTCCGGCAATCATTTTCCACTTCCACATGGTCAAAGGTATTTGCTTCCAACACCGGAGCCACATCTTTCCAATCGCCGAACACGATTTGGCAGTCCTCGGATGCAGGGAACACACGGCAGTTGGGGAATGCAACCCCTTTTGCTCCCCAAAGATAGACCTTTACCGGGGTTTTCTTTTCGGAGGTGCGAATATATTCAATAATTTCCTGAGCGTTCATAATCTCTCTCCTTTTTCCATTTTGTCCATGGTATCACCTTTTCCAAAAAAACACAAGACCAT
>JAZKZB010000167.1:0-16390 GCA_045612425.1 Faecousia sp. | reverse complement strand
AGTGGCAACGATTGTTGCAATTTGAGTCGTACCGCGGGTTTGCTTGACTCGTCTCAAGAACTTTGTTTCTTGGGGCTTTTTTTATTATCTTTTTTACATTTTTCGAAAGGAGATCTTCACAATGACCAGCACAAATTCGTCGACGCAACTTTTGGATGTTGCAACTCGTATTAGAGGTATGCGAGAGATTTTGGGTTACAGCATGAAAAAAATGGCTGAACTGACGGAGGTAAGTGAAGATATTTACCACCAGTATGAGTCCGGAACTGTCGATCTGCCCTTTACCTTCCTGCACAAGTGCGCGAAAGTCTTCGGCGTGGAGATCACTGTTCTTTTGGAAGGGCAAAGCGCGAAACTGTCCGGGTATACCGTTACCCGTTGTGGAAAAGGTTTGGTAACAGCCAGCGAAGACGGCATCACCATTCAGGATATGGCGCCCATGTTCCGGAAAAAATTGGCCACACCTTATTGGGTTACCTACCAATATTCTGAAGAACTTCAGAATAAGCCGATCCATACCACTACGCATACCGGCCAGGAATTCGATCTGGTGATTAAGGGCGCTATGCGAATCAAAGTGGGTGACCACGAAGAAGTCCTGCAGGAGGGCGATTCTATTTTCTATAAATCGTCTACGCCTCACGGTATGATTGCGGTTGGCGGTCAGGATTGTGTGTTCCTGTCTGTGATTATGGCTTCCGATACAACGGATCAGCCAATGTTCATCGGGAAAAGCCGTAAAGGTAAGGAAGAACCGCCTCTTTTGTGCAATCAATTTGTTCAGGCACAAGAAGATGAAAACGGTGTGTTCCGGGGTATGACCTTCTCCGATGAGGACAGTTATAACTTTGCGTTCGATACGGTGGATGCCATTGCAAGAAGAGAACCGGAAAAACTGGCTATGGTCCATGTGGCAAACGATATGACTGAGCGTCGCTTTACTTTCAAGGACTTTAAGGATGCTTCTTCTCAGAGCGCCAACTATTTTAAGAGTCTGGGCATTAAGCGGGGCGACCGTGTTATGTTGGTGCTGAAACGGCACTATCAGTTCTGGTACGCAATTCTGGGCCTGCATAAACTGGGAGCCATTGCCATTCCTGCCACGAACCAACTGATGGAGCACGACTTTGTTTACCGTTTTCAGGCAGCAGATGTGAGCGCTGTCCTTTGTACGGCAGATGGCAATACGGCGGAGCAAATTGAATTGGCAGAAAAGTCTGCCAATATGAATTTGACGAAAGTCCTTGTGGGCGGTAGTCGGGAAGGCTGGCACAATTTTGATGAGGAGTATGGCCTGTTTAGCCGTCGATATGAGCGTACAGAGGATGCGCCCTGCGGTAACGACCCCATGTTGATGCTGTTTACATCCGGTACTACCGGTTATCCAAAGATGGCAACCCATTCATATAAGTACGCATTGGGTCATTACGTTACGGCCAAATACTGGCATTTGTGCGAACGTGACGGCTTGCACTTTACCATTTCCGAGACCGGTTGGGGAAAAGCCCTGTGGGGAAAACTTTACGGACAATGGTTGTGCGAAGGCGCGATTTTCACCTATGACTTCGATCGTTTTGATGCAGAGAAGATTCTGCCAATGTTTAAGCAGTATGGGATTACCACCTTTTGCGCGCCTCCCACTATGTACCGCATGCTGATAAAGCAAGATTTGAGTATGTACGATCTTTCTTCCATTCATCATGCTACCACTGCCGGGGAAGCGCTAAATCCGGAAGTGTTCTATCAGTTTGAAAAGTCCACCGGTCTGCGCATCCATGAAGGCTTCGGTCAGACGGAAATGACGTTGGGTATTGCCAATCTTTATGGGGCAGAAATCAAACCCGGCGCCATGGGCAAGCCCGTTCCCGGCTATGGGATTGATATTGTGGATGCTGACGGCAATCCCGTGGATAACGGTGTTAACGGCGAAATTGTCATTCGTACCGACCCCAAACCCACCTGCGGTGTTTTTCTGGGTTATTATCGCAATCAGGAAGCCACCGATGCGGTATGGCACGATGGCATGTATCACACCGGTGACGTTGCATGGCGTGACGAGGATGGTTACTATTGGTATGTAGGTCGCGCAGATGATGTGATCAAGTCTTCCGGCTACCGTATCGGGCCTTTTGAGATTGAATCAACCATTATGGAACTACCTTATGTTTTAGAGTGCGGTGTTTGTGCTGCGCCTGATGAGGTTCGCGGTCAGGTGGTCAAGGCCTGCATTGTGCTGGTTCCCGGAACCGAGGGCACAGAAGAATTGAAGAAAGAAATTCAGACTTATGTGAAGAACCATACTGCGCCATATAAGTACCCCCGTATTGTAGAGTTCCGCACCGAGTTGCCTAAAACCATTTCCGGCAAGATTCAGCGAAACAAGTTGTGATCTTTGAGCCTTATAACAAAATTCTTATGAGACGCTATTTTTATGCGAGAAAGAAACGGTTATGAAGATTATCGATATACATGCGCATATTTACCCGGATAATATTGCGCAAAAAGCAACGGATAGTGTGAGGACGTTTTACGAAGGGATCGGAGACCCGTCCTTGGACGGAACGGAAAGCATGTTGCTGGACCGGGGTCAGAAAGCCGGCATTGAGAGATTCGTGGTTCTCCCGGTTGCCATTCGTCCGGATCGTGTGAAAAATATCAATGATTATATTTACCAAAGAGCGCAAGCCAATGAGAAACTGATCCCTTTCGGTACGATTCACGCTGCCATGGATGATTTGACAGAGGAAGTAGACCGGCTTATGGACATGGGCGTAAAAGGTATCAAAATGCATCCGGATTCTCAGCGCTTCCCAATCGACGACCCAAGACTGTTTCCTATGTATGAAGCCGTTCAGGGGCGGATACCCGTGATGTTGCATACGGGAGACCCCCGATATGATTATTCCCATCCGCTAAGGTTGCGAAGATTGCTGAAATTATTCCCCGGATTGGATGTGATTGCTGCTCACTTGGGTGGCTACAGTATGTATGAAACGGCACGGGAGTTGCTATACGATACGAACTGCGTGATGGATATTTCCAGTTCAGTAGTATTTTTAGAACCGGGCATTCCGGAGAAGTATATCAATCTTTATGGGGCCGAGCGAATTGCCTTTGGATCTGATTATCCTATGTTTGACCCGTTGCAGGAGGTAAATCATTTTCTGCGGTTTCACTTGACGGATGACCAAAAGGAACAGATTGCCTATAAGACTGCCCAGCGGGTTTTGAAACTGTAAAAGTCGGAAAAATATTCTGATTCCATAATAAAATTTTGTCTTTGTTTCATGAAAGGAGTTATCGGATATGTATTTTAACGATTTAACGTTGGGAAAGTTTGTCGAGATTGCGCCGGTCGTGATCGAAAAAGAAAAAATGATGGATTTTGCGCGTACCTATGACAATATTCCTTTGCATATGGATGAGGATTACGCAAAAAGATCTCCTTTTGGGGCATTGATTGCGCCCGGCGTCATGTCTTTTATGTCGGTTTGGGCGAAGTATTTAGAGGTGGACTTTTTGGGCGAGGAACTTCTTGCCGGAAAATCTACCAAGATGGAGTGGCATAAACCGGTTTATGCGGAAGATGTTTTATACGGGCGAGCTACTATCACAAACCTCGTAAGACGCAATGCAAGAAATGGCATTGTGGAAATTACAATTGAAGTATATAATCAGAATGGAGCCCATGTGTTAAGCGATGTTACGGAAGCAATTGTAAAGTGTAGAGAATAGGAATCGTCTGTGTTTTATCGGATTGGTAGGGTGCAGATTCGTCTTGCACAGATATTTGCGATATCTTATGCTAAAAATCGCCGTCGATATGACGGCGATTTTTGCAAGGATATGCCATTGCTTTGGTGGTATGTGTTATGAGGGTTGATTTCCATTTGCTTCCTATGGTATAATTCTGACAGGGTAGACAAAAGTTGTGTATGTTCGGGTTGTTTTTGGGGAAAGGATTTATCTACAAGGAGGATTGTTATGTATTTGCCATCTGATTCTCGTTATCATGATATGCCATATCATCGTTTGGGGACAAGCGGTTTGAAGTTGCCCGCAATTTCATTGGGGTTGTGGCATAATTTTGGGACAACCGGACGATATGACAATATGCAGGCGATGTGCTTTACTGCTTTTGACCATGGCATTACCCATTTCGACCTTGCAAACAATTACGGCCCTCCCGAGGGCACTGCTGAAATCAACTTTGGACGGATTTTGAAGGAAAATTTGCATTCTTATCGGGATGAACTGATTATTTCTACCAAAGCCGGTTATTGGATGTGGCCAGGCCCTTACGGGGATTGGGGAAGTCGGAAAAATTTGCTTGCCAGTTTGGATCAGAGTTTGAAGCGTTTGGGTGTTGAATATGTGGATATCTTCTATCATCACCGGATGGATCCCAATACACCATTGGAAGAAACAATGGGTGCGTTGGCAACAGCAGTCCAGTCCGGTAAGGCGTTGTATGTGGGGCTTTCCAACTACGATGGGCCAACGCTTGAAAAGGCCAGCGCCATTCTTGACGAGTTAAAAGTGCCGTTTGTAATCAACCAAAACCGCTATTCTATCTTTGATCGCACCATTGAAAACAACGGACTGAAAGAAACTGCGAAAAATCAGGGCAAGGGAATCATTGCCTTTTCTCCGCTGGCGCAAGGAATGCTGACAGACCGATATTTGAACGGGATTCCTGAAGATAGTCGTATTCGCACAGATCCCCGGTTTTTAAAAGAAACTTCCTTGACGCCGGAACGTCTGGAACAGATTCGGCAGTTGAATGAACTTGCTTCTGATCGTGGTCAGACCTTGGCGCAGATGGCTTTGGCTTGGGTGTTGCGGGATGGGGTGGTTGCCAGTGTATTGATCGGCGCTTCTTGCCCTGAACAGATATTAGAGAATATTCGGGCTACGGGAAATACCCGCTTTAGTGCAGAGGAATTGGAGAAAATCGAGAAGATCGCTTTGCGTGTTTAATTTTTCTTCACAATGATTACCGGCTGTGTCTCAATAGACACAGCCGGTTTTGTCAATTCAGATAGGGGTCATCCCACAGTTTTAAGGTTTGCCCAAGACCCAGTTTTAAGGCATTTTGATAAATTTCATAAGACCAGCCCACATCCCAAACCGGCAAGCCGCCGGTGACGAAACAGATACGGTCTTCCTCGGATTCACGCCCGACCCGTGTGCCGTTAATTACATCGCCCAGGCTGGTTGCTTCCGTAATAGGGGGTAGTTTGCCCTCGCACATCAGCCGATAAATTTGTACGCCGATGCCATTGACAAAACGCTCGTTTTCCGGTAAAAGCAGATGTTCATCGTAATATACTTCGTGCATGGGCGCGTGATCCCAAATCACCTTTGCGTCAGAGTAGTAGTCCTGACCGATCGTGCCACGGCCGGTAAAAATGGTTAAACTGCCGGGTTTGAGCCAACCGTCGTCAATATGTATGGGCTTTACAGAGGATGCTGCCACACTGACGATGTCTGCTGCTTTGACAGCCTCTTTCAGGCAGGTAGTGCCACGGGCCTTAAGATTGTATTTTTCGGCCATTTCTTTGGCAAAAGCCTCTGCTTTTTCAAGGAACAGGTCGCAAACGATGACTTCTTCCAATTCCTTAGCCTCATGGGCAATCGCATCAAAGCATGCCTTGCTAACAGGGCCGGCGCCAATGCATGCGCAGACTTTTGCGCCTTTTCGAGCCAGATACCGGGTGGCAACACCGGGAACACAACCGGTGCGGACAGAACTTACCAGATTGCCCGACATGAGAGCCAAGGGCTCACAGGTATCGGCATCGTTGAGCATTACCATTAAAATGGAGCGAGGTAGGCCGCGCTGGGGATTGATGATATTAGATCCGTACCATTTCTGACCTGCCACATGAAAACGACCGCCTACATACGCAGGCATTGCCATAAACCGACGGTCAGGGGCATCCAAAGGCATATTGGGGAAGGGGCTTTCTTTCGGGAATTTTACTGCGATTCCGTGGGAATTGTGTTTGTCACCACCCATTACATAGTCGCCTTTGCTTAACAGGCCGAATAGTTCCTCTTCCACATCAATACAGCGTGCTACATCTAACACACCGGCTTGAATCATTTCCTCTTCATTCAAATAAAGAAAGTATGTGCTTTTGCCCATTCTTATTTCTCCTCTCGAAATGTGGTGTTTGCTTTTTTTGTTATTATAGAAAAATCAAGATATTTCTGTCAATAGCCTCTGGGGAATGTATTAAAATAAGAGGAAAATGTAGTAAAAAATACATTGACAGAACAGAGCGAATATCGTATCCTTAGGGTAATGAACGGAGGAATGGATATGGGTATTGTGGAACACATTCGGTTGGAGATGGAAAGAATGACCCGTTCGGAGCGAAGGGTGGCAGTGGCCACCCTTGGTCACATGAACGATATTGCTTTTTTTACATTGGATGAATTGGCACACTTAGCGGATGTGAGCACCACTACAGTACTGCGTTTTTGCCGAATATTGAATTTTGACGGTTTTCGGCAGTTTCAGCAGGCAGTGCGAACGGATTTGAAGTATAGTCCTGATCTTCTGGATAAATTTCAAAGAACCGCAGAAAATCAACTGGAAGATACTTTGTTGGCGCAAACGGTACAGCAGGGGATTCGTTGCATTCAGGAAACGTTTCGGGAAATTCCTTTTGAAATGGTGGAAGAGGCAGTCAAGTACCTCGTTCATGCGCGCCGGGTATATTCGTTTGGCATGCGGGAGTCTCAGGCGTTGGCTGCTTACGCTTATAGCCGACTACTGACTGTGCGGGGAGACGTATTTTTATTTCAAGATGGCTGTGTCGGCAATATAGAGTCGCTTTTGAGTTTAAAAGATGAGGATGTTTTTGTGGTATTTTTGTTCCATCGGTATACCAATCAAACTCTGCGGATTTTGGAAATTTTAATGCAACGAAATGTAAAGGTTCTTCTCATCACATCTCCTCCTGTGGAAGCGGTGAAGCGGTTTGCAACGGTACTGTTGCCTTGCTTCGTGGATGCAAACGGCATAAAAAATTCTGCGTTGGCACCGATTTGTTTGGCAGACTATCTGTGCAATGCGGTGGCTATGGCCAATGCGGAAGGTACACTGCAAAGAATGAAAGAATCGGAAGCGTTGTTTGTCAGCAGTGAGATCATAGAGAGTTAAGAGGTGCCGATGAAAAAGGAAACGATGATAAAAGGGTATGGTTTGGTCATTCTGAGCGCCTTTTTATTTGGATGTATGCCGTTGATTACGCGGTATATTTATGCTGCGGGCATACGTCGGGAAAGTGTGGTCTTAATGCGGAATTTGTTGGCATTGCCGTTTCTGGCTTTGCTTACATTCCGCCAGGAAAAGTCTTTTAAGATTCCGATTAAGGCCATGCCGGCGATTGTGATCATTGCGATCATGGGATGTTGCGTCACGCCGTTGTTGCTTTACGGCTCGTATCAATATATTGCAACCGGTGTGGCGACGGTTTTTCATTTTGTTTATCCCGCAGTTGTGGTGATTGTGGGCGTGGTGGTCTTTAGAAAGAAACTCCAGATAGGTATGCTATGCGCAGTATTGCTCTGCGTTGTGGGTATTTGCTTGTTTTATAACCCCAATAACCCGTTGAACTTAACAGGATGTGTTTTCGCTCTGGCATCCGGTGTTACTTATGCGATTTATGTGGTGTTGCTGTCTGCTTTTCGGTATAAGGAAGTCTCGGGATTTAAATTGAGTTTTTATATTTCGGCCGTATGCTCTGTGGTTATGTTGGCGGTTTGCTTGTTTACCGGCAGTCTGACAATGCCGGATACGGTAACGGGTTGGTTATTATGTGTCCTTTTGGCGCTGGTGGCTAATGTGGGCGCGGTGGTTATGTTCCAGAAAGGGACGTTCTATATCGGTGGAGAACGGGCATCTGTCTTGAGTACGGTAGAACCGTTGACCGGCGTGATCCTGGGCGTTGTTGTGTTTTCGGAAATAATCACATTTTTTGCAGCGATTGGCGCTGTATTGGTAATTGCCGCCTGCATTATGATTGCGATTGTTGACGCGAAACAAAAAGTGTATACGGCGGAAGAAAATTAGGATTTCTTGTTTGTGAATAAAAATCTGCCTCCCGATGGTGTTCGGGAGGCAGATTTTATATTTTTCGTTATTGTTTTGTTTCTTTCGTTAAGATTCTTACCAATACGGGGATAAGAATCAGTTGTAAAAGAATGCCCGGCAGTGCATCTACCACACTTCCCATGAAGAAATCATAAAGGATAAACGTTTTATTTCCCATGGTAAGGAGAATCGCTTTGGCAATCGCCAGCACCACTCTGCCGGCAAGCAACGCAGGAATTAAGGACAAGTAAATGCTTTTCACGGTACAGTTCGAAAACTTTTTGTAAAGCAGTCCCGATACAAACCCATAGGTGGCCAATTCCAAAGCCATCCAAAGCGCATTGGGATAAAAAGGAGGCATACCGAACAGAATGCTCCGCAAATAGGGAGCAATCAGACCTACCAAAAGTCCGTATGGCCATCCGCATAAAAATCCGCACAGTAACACCGGTAGGTGCATGGGAAGCAGACTGTCCCCAATTTCTTTGATTTGTCCGGTTAAAAAGGGTAATACCATACAAAGGGCAAGGGAAAGGGCGGTATAAGTAATATTTTTAATGTTATTTTTCATGGCATTAAAAAGAGAAGAGACAGATAAAGAATATGAGGGCGGACATGATGGAGAAAACATAAAACAATGTTTTGGAAAAAATGCGTTTGGGTTTTGTGGTACAATAGGTGCCGTATGCGTGGGAACAGATCATTCCGCCAACACCTTCCATAAATAAAATCATGGGCAAAATGATAAATTCGGTAATCATGTTTTCGGAAGGATTTTCATTGTCGATTAGATTTTTAAATGAAATCCCCCATAAAACAGTAGTTATGATTATGGCAAGCAGTAAAAGTATGGATAAAGACAATAGGATTACAGGTGCGTATTGTTTCATGATGAGCCCTCCTTTTGGGGAATCATACCATAAAATATGCGGTATGTAAACAGAAAAACGCTCCCTTTTGCTATATTTTCTTTGCATTTTGGCGAGAATGTGTTATGATAAGAAAAAGATTGAAAATCCGGAGGGTGTTATATGCTGAATTATATTCGTGTTGCCTGCGCCGTACCCGGGGTCAAAGTAGGGGATGTGGCGCAAAATACGGCAGATATTTGCCGTTATATGGCATTGGCTGATGAGAAGGAAGCAGATTTGGTAGTGTTTCCGGAACTGGCATTGACAGGGTATAGTTGCGCAGATTTGTTTTTTCAGGATGCCTTGTGGAATGCGGTGAAAACCGGTGTAAAGGAAATTGTAACATTTTCAGAGTCCTACCCCAGATTGACGGTGGTGTTCGGGCTTCCCGTGAAAGCCAACCGGGGATTATATAATTGCGCTATGGTGGTGCGTGAGGGAAAAATCTGCGGAATTGTGCCGAAGACTTATCTGCCGGAATACGGCACGTTTAGTGAAAAACGTTGGTTTTGCCCCGGAGAAGAAGTGGCCTTCACGCAGATGTTCGACCAAGACCAGCCGGTTCCCATGGGTACCAATCAGGTGTTTGAGATAGGGGAAAATGCGGTGCTGGGCGTGGAGATTTGTGAGGATTTGTTCAGCCCCATTCCGGCCTCCACTTGGCTGGCCATGAATGGCGCGAATGTCATCGTGAATTTGTCTGCTTCACCTGCTGTTGCCGGAAAGCAGAAAGCACTAAAAGAATGGATTGTTCATCAGTCCGGCGCGCAAAAATGTGTGTATACCTACTGCTCCGCCGGCAGTACGGAGTCTACTTCCGATGTGGTGTTTTCCGGGTATAGTGTTGTGGCGGAAAACGGGGAAATTCTCAATACCAGGGAAAACCCGATTTCTTCCGATTACCTGCTGATTCAGGATTGTGATTTGGGCACTGTGCAATATGACAGAATGGAAAATACCACCTTCCGGGATGCCTGCGGGCAATTTTCCAGCCACGATTATTTGGTGAATGTGGTAAATGACACCCAACCGCTTCGGGGAGATGGGTCTTATTATAGTATTTCCAAATTTCCCTTTGTGCCCGGGGAGGAAACTTCCCGGTATGAGCGGTGCAAAGAAATTTTCGCCATGCAGGTTTATGGCTTAAAACAACGCCTTGCCACCATTAACGCTTGCGCGGTGGTGGGGATCTCCGGTGGGTTGGATTCTACCCTTGCCCTTCTGGTGGCGGTAGAGGCTATGCGTCAATTGGGACGCCCTGCTACGGACGTACATGGAATTACCATGCCTTGTTTTGGCACTTCCGATCGAACTTATCAGAATGCATGGGAACTGATGAGAAAATTAGGTGTCAGCGCAAAGGAAATCAATATTAAAGATGCAGTGATGCAACATTTTTCCGATATTGGTCATGATTGCAATGTGCATAATACCACATACGAAAATGCGCAGGCAAGGGAGCGTACGCAGATTCTGATGGATTATGCAGGCTCTGTTGGCGGTATTGTGGTAGGAACCGGAGATTTGTCGGAATTGGCGTTGGGATGGTGCACGTATAACGGCGACCACATGAGTATGTATGCCGTCAATGCAGGTGTGCCGAAAACGTTGATTCCATGGATTGTTCTTTCTGTAGCCAAGGAAGATGGTTTCCGTGTGGCAAAGGAGGTATTATCCGACATTGTGGATACGCCTATTAGCCCGGAATTGCTTCCTCCGGACAAAAGCGGTGAGATTTCTCAGCAGACAGAAGATTTGGTAGGACCTTATGCGCTGCATGATTTCTTTTTGTATTATCTGTTGCGGTTTGGTTTTTCGCCTGCTAAGATATATGTCATGGCTTGCCGTGCCTTTGCCAACGAATATGACGGGGAAACGGTGAAAAAGTGGCTGAAAACTTTTTATCAGCGATTTTTTACCCAGCAGTTTAAGCGAAACTGTATGCCCGATGGGGTGAAAGTCGGTACTGTTGGGTTAAGTCCTCGAGGGGACTGGAAAATGCCCAGCGATGCCTCTGCGCATATCTGGTTGCAGGAAGTAGAGCAGTTATAATGTAAAAAGCACCACCCGACGGGTGGTGCTTTCTATTTATAGTAACTGGGTGCATTACCGGTGATGCGCTTGCATACTGTGCTGAAATAGTTTTGATTGGCAAAGCCGAAACGATTGGAGACTTCCTGCACGGAATGACCGTCTTTTAACAAGGATATGGCGGCGGTAATTTTCAGACGGTTGAAATACTGAATCACGCCAATGCCGGCATAGCGGGAAAAGGTTTGCTTGACGTTGACTTCGCTCATGCCACATAGGGAAGCAATTTCGGCAACGGACAGGTTTTTGTCCAGATTATTTTCCAGAACGGATACGATATTGGCGTAGTTTTTGGCTGAGGGGGAAAGGTGGATGGGTACTTCACTTGCCTGAGAGAGAAGTTCCAGAACAAACAATTCCAACCGTTTTAAAGCAATTTGCGCCTTAGTCCGGTAAGATTCCCGTACGGCGATCAAACGGTTTGCGTGGGTTTCGTGGGTTTGGCGCAGTGACAGAAGAACATCTGTGGCAACGGCAATGTCCACATTTTGAAACAGATGGGTTTCTTGGATGGGGAGATTCGGACCACGGAAAGTAAATACAAGAATGCCTGCGCTTTTTTCGTCTTCGCTCCAAAGACGGTGGAATTCCATAGGTTCGTGCAAAATAGCATCGCCCTGCTTCAGAGAATAGATATTTTGACCTGCGGTTACGCCTATTTTGCCTTCGGTAACCAGTACCAGTTCCCAGAAATCATGGGATTCTCCGTTAAAGGAGAAATTGCGGTCTAAATGTTGTTGGAAAGCGGTGATGATGGCGTGAACACAAAAGGTATCCTTTGTGTCGGCAAATTGTTCGTACATAGTCGTTTGTCCTATACAAATTTATAGATTTTATATACAAAAACGTATAGATGTTTGTAAAAGTTTGCGATAGAATTGTATCAGGGAAACCAATATGTGTCAACCCCATAAAAGGAGAATGATATGAAAAAGACAACAGCTGTGGTAATCGGTTATGGACATCGTGGCGCTGCTTATGCAGAATACGCGGTAAAATTTCCGGAAGAATTGGAAATTGTGGCAGTGGCTGAACCGGTGGAGAACAAACTGCAAACAGCCATAGAGCGCCATCATTTGAACAACAATCAGGTCTATGCGGATTGGAAAGAATTGGCGGCACAGCCCAAAATGGCAGACTTTGCGATTATCGCTACCATGGATAAAATGCACACGGAACCTGCCCTTGCTATGATTGAAAAGGGGTATCATTTGCTCCTTGAAAAGCCCATTGCCCCCACTGCCTTGGAGTGCAAGCAAATTACGGAGGCGGCAGAGCGCAAGGGTGTTAAGATTGTGGTATGCCATGTTCTGCGCTTTACGGATTTTTGGTACACCGTGAAGGATTTACTGGACCATGATGCCATTGGTGATGTTCGCTCCGTGGTACATATGGAAAATGTGGGTAATTTGCATTACAGCCATAGTTTTGTGCGTGGAAACTGGCGAAATTCTGAGTTATCCACACCCATGATTTTGCAAAAGTCTTGCCATGATATGGATTTGTTGCAGTGGTTGCTGGGTAAAAAGTGTACCAAGGTGCAGTCTTTTGGCTCCCAGGATTATTTCATCCATGCGAATCGCCCCGAGGGCGCGCCGGATTATTGTGTGCAGGGTTGCCCTGTGGGGGATACCTGCTACTATAACGCCAAGAAAATGTACTATGAAGAGCCGAAAAGTTATGCTCCCGGTCGCCCGATTGTTGCCAATACCGTAGAAGAACCTACGGATGAGCAGATACTGGAAGCCATTACCCACGGACCTTATGGCAGATGTGTTTTTAACTGTGATAATAATGTGGTGGACAGTCAGGTGGTAAACTTGCAGTTTGAGGATGGGACAACTGCGAACTTCTCCATGTGTCCGTTCAATCGCGAGGGTCGTCATATCCGGATGTATGGCACAAAAGGAACTTTGGAAGGGGATATGAAGGCCTGCTCTATTCGTGTGTATTCCTTTGCGACCAGAGAATGGACGCAGTATGATACGGAAAAAATCGGGGACACCATTGCCCACGGTCATGGTGGCGGTGACATCGGCATTATGCGCGATATGATTGCGCATATTAACGGGGATACTTCGTTGAAAACCATTTGCGATATTCGCACTTCCTGCATGAGCCATTTGATTGCGTTTGCTGCAGAAAAATCCAGACTGTCCGGTGAAGTGATCGATTTGGCACAATTTGAAAAAGAATTATGATGTGATAGCCGGTACTGTATTTAGCAGTACCGGCTGGTTTTATGAGAAAAGAAGAGGCTGAAGTTGTTTGCCCTCCAAGGCGGCAACGAGCGTTTGGGGAATTTGCTGAAAATCCGCTACCAGACTGGTGGGTTTGCCTATGGCATCGTCCTGCCCAAAGGGGACAAAATAATAGTGTTTTCTGCTTAATAGTTTACCGATGTTTTCAGCGGCTCCGGCCAGAGCATCGTTAGTAGAGATTGCCACAATGATCGGCCGACCGTTTCGCAAATGGCTCTTTGCGGCCATGGTGACGGAGGTGTCGGAAATGGAATGGGCAAGTTTTGCCAATGTGTTCCCGGTGCATGGTGCGATGATGAGCGCATCTAAAAGTTTTTTGGGGCCGATAGGTTCTACTTGAGAAATGGTATAGAGGGGATCTTTTCCACAAATCTCTGATGCCTTGCGAATGTGAGATTGGGCTGTGCCAAAGCGGGTATCCGTGGTATAAGAGACAGGGGAGAAGATGGGGGTTAAAGTATAATCCTTGGACAGTTCCTCCATAACGGGGAAAACTTTGCTGAATGTGCAAAAAGACCCGCAGAGGGCAAAGCCGATATTCATAACCAGCCCTCCTTGCGAAGAAATCGCAACGCTGTTTGTGCGATTAAATTTCCGGATGATTCCGGAGCATCCCGATTTGGGAGTCCTCGTTCCCAATATACGTTTTCTGCCAAAATGCCTTGTTTGGATGCTAAATCCAAAAAAACGCATTGTTCATTGCATAGGTTTGTATCCGATTCTGTCATCACCGGAACAGGGGCTGTGTTAATGATTGCACGAAAATGAGGAAGCAAACCATCCCAATTTTCTGTAGAAACAGTGTGATAGCCTAAACTTTCCAGTGTGGCTCGGTCGGTTTCTTTTCTGGCTGCAACAGTAACGTCGGAACCCAATGCGTTTAGTTTTTGACTGAGACATTTTCCGATTCGACCCCAGCCAATGATTAAAATGGGACAACCATCTAAGACTACCGGCAGTTTTGAAGCCAGAAAGGTTAAGGCGCAGTCTGCGGTGATGGCAGCATTGGCAGTTAAATAATACGGGTCTTGCAAAAAATCTATATAGTGGAAGTTCTGAATAAAGGGAATATTCAGATTTCCGCCGTAAATCATAACATCTTCCGGAAAAAGGCGAAAAGCGTCTTTGGGGTCAATGCCGTCTTTTATGTTTCCTTGTTGATCGAATGACGGTACGGGGAGTAATGCGTGTGTGACCGAAGGGTTTGGGGAATCCGCAATCCGGATGCCCCGTTTTATAAGGTGTTCTTTTGCATAATGCAGCGCTTTGCTGTTGCCAATTAGACAAAATGTGGGTGTGTTCATGGCGCATCCCCCTTTCATCCCAGATTATGCAGGCATCCGGGGGATGGTGCTTGATTTTTTTGCAGAATCACGTATAATAATCATAAGAGGTGAGCCTATGCAAAGATTGGGATATATTCATGATATGATGGATGTAAAGGTGCTGATTTTGTTTGTAACTGCAAGAAGTCAGTATCCGGCAACATTGCAGGAAATATATGAATGTTGTTATCAGGATGATTGCTTAAGTTATTTTGATGTCTGCACCGCAATTCCGGAAATGGTTGCATCCGGCCATTTGCAGGAAGTGGATGGGCAGAAGTATGAAATTACGGAAAAAGGCCGACAGACCGGTTCCTTGACAGAGGATTCCATTGCCTTTACCGTCAAGCAGGCGGCAGAGATTGCCGTGAATCGGTTTAACCGCAATGTTCGTAGAAGTAGTTTTGTAAAAACTCAAACAGTCCCCAGGGAAAAAGGGGATTATTCCGTGGTTGTGACATTGAATGATGAGGTCGGAAATTTGATGACCTTGGAATTGTTTGCCCCGGACGAAACCCAGGCCATTCGGCTAAGTAAACTTTTAGAAAAGAAAGCGGAAACGCTATACCAACTTGCCATGATGGAATTGTTGGATGATTCTTTCGAGGAAGAGTAAACGTGCCTTGTCAAATTTGAAAAACAAGGTATAGTAATAGTACACCGAGAAATCGGTAAAAACGAAAGGAGCTACCGCATATGAAGTTTCACTTTAGTGAGAAAAAAGTCAAGTTACCAGAAAATGTCCACGTTTATGCTGAGAAAAAAGTAATGAAACTGGGCCGGTATTTTGAGGAGGATGCGGAAGCGCTGATTGTATTTTCTGTTGAAAAGAATCGGAACAATGTGGAGTTGACCGTTCACGGCGCTAACACATGGTTCCGCGCCAGTGAAAGCACATCTGATATGTTCGCCTCCATTGATGCGGCTGTGGGTACCATCGAAGGCCAAATCCGGAAGAACAAGACACGCCTTGCTCGCCGTTTGCGTCAGGACGCATTTTCCCGTTCGGTAGAGGAAACCTCCTTTGCCCCGGAGGAAGCAGAAGATGATTTGACCATCTCCAGAATTAAACAGTTTTACTTTAGGCCTATGTCCCGTGAAGAAGCCGTGATGCAGATGAATCTGTTGGAGCATAGTTTCTTTGCTTTCCGTGATGAGGACAACGGAGGCAGTTTTGCGGTGGTCTATCGTAGAAATGATGGCGGATATGGTCTGATAGATGATGTTGGATGACAATTTGTATGAAAAGCCGGGGAGAAATTCCCCGGCTTTTTCGCATTTCGGAGAGAAAAAAGAAAGTTGAAAAAACTTGAAAAAAGTTCTTGACAAGGGAAAAGTGGCGTGATAGAATAATCAGGCTCACCGCTTGGGGGCGCTGTACCTTGTAAATTGAATAATGTAAGACAAACTATAACACCTTGGACAATTAAAATGGATTGTTTAAGCGTTTAAGAACGAATAACAGCCAACGAAATTCTTGAGTAAAATTTGCTAGACAAATGAACTTAAAACTTTGATTTATAGGGAGCGGGAAACTGCTTCTATGAATACAACTTTTTGAGAGTTTGATCCTGGCTCAGGACGAACGCTGGCGGCGTGCCTAACACATGCAAGTCGAACGGGACTTATTGGAAAGCGGCTTCGGCCAATGGAAGATAAGTTTAGTGGCGAACGGGTGAGTAACGCGTGAGAAAC
>JAZKZB010000166.1:0-2063 GCA_045612425.1 Faecousia sp. | reverse complement strand
CTTTTGGAATGGTGAAGGACATGGACCCCAGGGGGAAAATTGTGAACATTGCATTTGCCGTTTCCGCAGCCTTCGTGCTGGGAGACCATATGGGTTTTGCTGCTGGGTTTGCACCGGAAATGCTGGTACCCATGATTTTAGGAAAGCTGGCAGGCGGCATCAGTGCCGTGGCAGTTGCGCTGGTGCTGTCCAGAAAATATAGGGATTGAATCGGAGTCGATTTGTGGTATAATAACCATAAATCGACTTTTATTTCTTCATTTCGATCAATTACATTTGCCGCAGGAGACCAATATGCTGAATTTCCAAAAGATCACCCCGAATATGCGGGACGAATTTAAACAATACCTGCTCCCCTTGAAAAAAAGTTGCGAATTTTCTTTCACCAATCTTTGTATTTGGGGACGGCAGAGAGCCACCTTTTTAGATGGTTTTCTGGTGCTGTTTTCCCAATTTGACCGGCGAACTGTGTATCCCTTTCCGGCAGGTCAGGGTGATATTACGCCTGTTTTGGATGCGATTATCCATGATGCGCAGACACGTGGCATTCCTTGCTGTATTACCGGCTTAAGCAGGGAAAATATCGAACTTTTGGAGACGCTTTACCCCGGCAGATTCCGTTTTCAATGCGATCGGGATAGTTTTGACTATGTCTATCTGATTGAAGATCTGGCCTATCTGAAAGGACGGAAATTCCAGAAAAAGAGAAATCATCTTAACCGTTTCCGTAGCCTGTATCCCAACTGGCGCGTCGAGGCTATTTCTCCTGATAATCTCCCGGCGGTACAGCGAATGGCAAACCAATGGTATGAAAACCGACAGGAGTCAGATCCCACCGGCAGTTACACGCTGGAACAAGTCGCGCTGGACCGCGCCCTGAGCCAATATGAAGCGCTGAAGTTGGATGGTCTTGTATTGTATGACGGAGAGGAAGTATTGGCCTTTTCCATTGCTTCTGCACTGACCGAAGATACATTCGATGTGCATTTTGAGAAGGCGCGGGAGGATGTAGACGGAGCATATGCCGCCATCAATCAGGCATTTGCGGAATATTTGCACAACAAATACCCACAGGTGCGTTACCTGGACCGGGAAGAAGATATGGGCTTGGAAGGTCTGCGAAAGGCGAAGCTCTCGTATAACCCCGACCATATGATTGAAAAATGCTGGGCAAGACTTTGGGAGGATATTGATGAAAATTGAATATCCGCATTCCGAACAAATTCCCTCGCTCCGGGCACTTTGGAAGGAAGCTTTCGGTGATACAGACAACTTTTTAGACAAATTTTATGGAACTGCATTTTCGCCCAAACGATGCCTGTGCGCAACCGTGGGTTGCGAGTTAGCCGCCATGGCCTACTGGTTTTGCTGCGAAGAATACGCCTATATTTACGCTGTTGCCACGGCGCAAAAGTACCGTGGCAAGGGCATTTGCCACGCTTTGATGGAACAACTCCACACTGTATTGGAAGCGGAAGGCTATGCTGGCTGTATCGTGTTGCCGGGAGAAGAAAGTTTGCGTGATTTTTACCGCGGTATGGGTTACGAAAACTTTGGCGGTGTACATGAATTTGATTGCGAATCCGGCACTCCCCTACCTTTGCGAAAATTGGACAAAAACGAATTTGCCGCATTGCGACGGAACTATTTGCCTACGGGCGGTGTCATTCAGGAACGTGAAAATCTTGACTTTCTGTCCTGCTGGGCAAGTTATTTTGAAGGTCCGAAAGCATTGGTAACCGCGATCTGGGAAGATGGTGAATTAAAAGTAATGGAATTGCTGGGCGACGAAAAGTCCGCGCCCAGTATTGTCGCTGCCCTCGGCGCAAAACGCGGCAGTTTCCGTACACCCGGCAGCACACCCTATGCCATGCATCGGCCGCTTTGTCAAAAGCGCGCGCCAAAATACTTTGCCTTTTGCTTTTGACGGCCTTGACGGATGGGAATAATCATGTTAGAATAAGCCCACTTGCCGCTGTGGTGGAATCGGTAGACACAGGGGACTTAAAATCCCCCGGTAGCGATACTGTACGGGTTCGAGTCCCGTCAGCGGCACCAAAAAA
>JAZKZB010000165.1:0-3884 GCA_045612425.1 Faecousia sp. | reverse complement strand
AATGGAAGCAAAACCCTTTGCCATGGGTGTTCGGATTGAACATAAGCAGGAAAATATGAATTTGGCCCAGTATGGCGATCAGGATTTGCCGTTGCCACCGGCGGATTATAAATTGGTTTGCCATTTGGATAAAGAAACGGTGTATACTTTTTGCATGTGTCCCGGTGGATATGTGGTTGCGGCAACATCCGAAGCGGGTGCCGTTGTAACCAACGGAATGAGTTACTCTGACCGGGGGGCAGAGAATGCAAATTCCGCCCTTTTGGTGACGGTAAATCCGGAGGATATTCCGTATTCCGGACCGTTAGGCGGTGTGTTGTGGCAAAGGGAAATCGAACAGAAATGTTACAACCTGTCCGGTAGTTACAGAGCGCCGGTGCAAAAGGTGGGAGACTTTCTTGCGAAAGTGCCTTCTTCCGGAGAAGGTAAGGTGAAGTCAACCTATCAACCGGGTGTGACATGGTGTGATTTGCATGATGTATTGCCGTCAAAAATCACCGATGCCCTGGAAAAGGCGTTGCCCCGGATGGAACAAAACCTGGCGGGATTTATGGATAACGATGCGGTGATGACGGCGCCGGAAACCAGAAGTTCTTCTCCGGTACGTATTGTGCGGGATGAAAATCGTGTATCTTCCTTGCAAGGGCTATATCCTTGCGGGGAAGGCGCCGGTTATGCCGGAGGCATTATGTCTGCCGCCGTGGATGGAATTTTGACTGCAGAAGCATTGATAGCGCAAGGATAAGAAAACCGGCGAGTGTTTACTCGCCGGTTTTACTGCAGATACAGGTACGCGCCTATGAAAATGTGGATTAACAACATAAGAGGAACGCCAACGGTGAATGTGATATGCCTTGTTTTGTGACGAATGGCATACATGGCTATCCATGTACCGAAACTTCCGCCACAGACGGCAAAGATAAGCAGGACTCTCTCCGGAATCCGCCACTGTTTTTTGATTGCTTTTTTCTTGTCAATGAGCATAAGTGCAAAGGAGACTGCATTGATTATCAATAGATACCAGTTCAGCATAACGACATCCTTTCGGGAGGGAAATCATGTGAAGTATTTCATTTTACTTGTATGTCTTATGGGGCTGCTGTGCGGATGTACAGCAGTTCCCACATTTGAAACCGTGCACGATTTTTATGAGCAGGGAGATACCGGAGAGCCGGCTTCTGTGGAGTATACCATTCCTCAGGAAGAGAACATTCAGGTGGTTCGCTCGGAGAGTGGATGTATTTACCTATGTGATGGCTATGAGGTGGCGGTGGAAATTTTGCCCGGAGGGGACATAAAGCGCACAATGGAAATTCTCACCGGATTCGGTGAAGAGGCGTTGGCAGTGATGCAAACGGGCACAAACCAATTGGCTCGCTATGAATGCGCATGGACATCGGCCGGAGAGGGCGCTCAGCAGGTTGGTAGAACCGTTGTTCTGGATGACGGGGGTTATCACTACTGCCTGACTTTAACTGCTCTGCAGGATGAAGCGGGGGCACTCCAGGCGGTGTGGCAGGAAATTGTGCATTCCTTTGGGTTGGAGAATTAGTCTAAAGCATCCAGACACATCTGACGGCATTTTTCTACTACGGTTTCCGGGTAGACAATTCGTGCCTTTTTTCCAAAACCAATCACCCAACTTAAAAACATGGGCGATACTGCAACCTTGACAGTGAAGGTGAAAAAATCTTCTCCGTCGGGAATGAGCATAGTTTCGGGGCCAAAACGGTCAATGACCACATTGACCAAGTCACGGTGAAAACGCATTTTCACATTGACGGCATCACCGGAGAACATATGGAATAATTGGTTTGCATAGGCAACCATTGCTTTGCCGGTCAATTCCGGGCAGGGGGTTCTTGGTTCGTCACTCAGCGTAATATCGCTCATGCGGTCAAGCCGGTAGGAGGTTACGCCATGCCGGGGAGAATGGGCCAGCAGGTAGCAGTTTTCATTGTCTTGGCAAAGACCGTACGGGCTGGCGCAGTAGTCCTTGTCCCGGTAAATGCGTTTTCTGTCTAAGGACCAGTCAAAATAGCGGAAAGTAATTTGTTTGTTTTCTGCAATGGCTTCCTGAATGGTGTCTATGTTGTAGTACACAGATTCATTCATACTCTTTACACGACCGGAAACCAGCACATTGCGCTTCATTAACTTCGCATCATGCTCATTGCATTGATTGCAGAGTTTCTCAATCAGTTCCTTGGATTTTTTCTCTGTTAAATAACGGCTCGATTGCACAGCGTCAATCAGAAGTTTCAGTTCCGGTAATTCAAAATTCCGCATACCAATAAAGTAACCGCCATTTTTGCCCGGTTTTTTTACAATATCTACACCGTAGTCAATCAATGCAGAAATGTCGGAATATACCGTCTTCCGATCGCATCGTATATTGTGCTGGCGGTCAAGCATTTCAATCAATTCTGAGGCTCTCACGGGGTTTCCCTCGTGGGAGTTTTTTTCTAAGTAATCCAGTATATAAAAAATTTTTAACTTTTGATTATCGGATTTTGGCATAAAAATCACCTTCATTTTGTGTATTTTTATCCATTATAACATATTTTCCTTAACAAAGGAATCATAATTTGATTTTTTTTACAAAGTGTGGTATTGTATTGCAAAAAGGGGGAGAAAGATATGGGGTATTATGGTTGCCATTTGTCATCCACAGACGGCAATTTGAATATGGTGCGCACTGCCCGGGAAATCGGCGCCAATACCTTTGCCTTTTTTACCCGAAATCCAAGGGGCTCGAAAGCAAAGGAACTTTCTGAAGAAGATTGCCGGAACGCAATGCAGTTATGGAAAGAATATGGGTTTGGAACCTTGGTTGCCCACGGCAGTTATACTATGAATCTATGTACTGCTGACCGGGATGCCCGGGAATTTGCTTGTCAGATTCTTTGTGAGGATTTGAAAAGGATGGCTTTTTTGCCCGGACAGTATTATAATTTTCACCCGGGCTCTCACGTAGGTCAGGGGGAAGAGACGGGTATCAGTCAAATTGCGGACGCTTTGAAAACAGCCTTGCAACCGCAATATCCTGTCACGGTACTATTGGAAACCATGGCAGGAAAGGGCAGTGAAATCGGCGGAACCTTTGAGCAGTTGCGTCAGATTATGGATGCGGTAGGCAGTCCCATGGTTGGTGTTTGTTTGGATACTTGCCATGTGTGGGACGGCGGATATGACATTGTGAATCATTTGGATGATGTGTTGGAGGAATTCGACCGGATAGTAGGTCTTTCTCGTTTAAAGGCACTGCATATCAATGATTCCAAAAATGATTTTTCCAGTCATAAAGACCGCCATGCTTGCTTGGGGCAAGGAACATTAGGATTGGAAACCTTCCGGAAGATTGTGCGCCATCCAAAGTTAAAGGATTTGCCCATGATTTTGGAAACGCCTAATGATTTGTCGGGCTATGCCCGGGAAATTGCCTTGTTACGGGAGATGGAAATATAATAACGGGAATGATAATAAGGAGGTGAGACTGTATGAACGGATTTTTGCAAATGTTTTCCAATGCGGATATGGCATTGGTGAATGTGTATCAGGCGATTTTGAGATATGCGTTACCTGTGTTGGCTGGGGTGATTTTGTATCGTACAGTTTTGCCTCTTTTGACCTTTCATAAAGAACCGGAGATTTGGGCATGGATTTATTTAAGTAACGGTAAACGTTTGCCCATCACCCATTGGGAAAATGTCATTGGTCGCAGTAAACGTAGTGATTTGGTGGTGGACATTCCCACGGTGTCCCGCAATCATGCGGTTTTGACAAGGTACGACGATGGCAGTTGGACGATTTCCGACGCCAATTCCAAAAGCGGTGTTTTTGTGAATGGGAAAAAAGTCGACATTTGTGCGATTGATCAAGAG
>JAZKZB010000164.1:0-5715 GCA_045612425.1 Faecousia sp. | reverse complement strand
CAGGCACAGGTGCAAATCCCCGATCGCATACAGGGCCATAACAAACTCCTTACTGTAAATTTAGAATTTTTCTCAGTTCTTCCGGCTTTACAGACATGGCAGAAGCCACAACCTTTTCATCGCAAACAGGATTACTGTGGGACAACACAACCGCAGTGCGCCCCTCCCCTTCCTTTGTGCGATAATCCATCAGAGCAGAGTATGCAGACGCACTCCGTGGATTTAAAACATATTCGCAGGTTCGATATACATTCGGAATTGCAGACAGCATCCGCCCTTCGCTCACCACACTGGCAAACAGACCGGAACGCAATTTCTCAAACGCATCCTCGTCCAAGGAATAGTGACCGGAAGCCTTAGACAAAGTAACAAACCGCTCCACTTCCTCGTAACCAAGAGCGCTGAAAATCAGCCGTTCCACCTCTTCCGGCAAGGATTCGCTACTATCAAAACCGCATTTGGCTTCTCCGAAGTGAAGAAAATCCCATAAACCGGATATTTCGTCACAACCACAAACAATGGTTCCAATGGGAAGTCCCATTTTTCTTGCATACCAGATCGCCATTACAGAATCAAAATCCGAGGCATCTATCGCCACATCAAAAGCCTCTCCGGCAGTCAGAATCTCTTTCTGTCGCAAAACGCCGTACAATGCAAAGAGATTTCCAAGGCCAATGGCAACGCGTATCCAACTAACCACTTCCGTGCTATTGGGGTTAATTCTTGCATTCAGCGCATTTTCTAAACTTTTGTAGGTCAACTCCTGCTTTTGCCAAATCTCTCCAACGTAGATTTTCTGTTGCAAAGATTTGACCTGAATGGGGTATCTTCCGGTGGCGAACTCCACATCCCAGGAAGAAAAACCGCATGAGAAAAACAAATTCAATATCTCCGCCATACATGCGCAGTAGGTCTTCTGGGCAATGTTCTCGATTGTTTTTTCATCAAAAACAGGGATTCGAAACGGAACATAAAATCCTCCGTCTTCTCCCCGATTGCCGGCAATTGCACGAGCCGTTGTAAAAGCATCGTAGCGTTCACGGGTTGTTACATAGAGCATTGTTTCAGCACCTCCAAAGCATTCTCCCAAAAAATTTGTTTTACTATGGTTTCTCCCACTCCTCTATCCAGCAGGCGCTGGGCAAAGGCAGGGTAACTTTCCACACCGGTAAACCCATCTACCAATGTATCACATCCGTCAAAATCACTGCCTAAGGCAATATGCCTGCCCTCTGGGTCAAGTTCCAAAAAATGCAGGATATGATTGCAGGCGTGATCCATATTCGGTTTTGCACCTACAAACTCGGCATATTGATTAAATCCGACGACTCCACCGGTTTCGCAAATGGCCCGAAACATATCATCCGTTAAATTACGGGAATGATTCCAAACTGTCCGACTGTTGGAATGGGTAGCGATAATCGGTTTTTCCGTGATTTTTATAATATCCCAAAATCCTTCATCGCTGATATGACTGACATCAATCCCAATCCCCACTCTCTGGGCTTCTTTTACATATTCCCTACCAAAATCTGTCAAGCCGCCTCCGGTTACATTAGAGCCGGTCAGGACATTGCTTTCATTCCAGCCAAGGGTAGAAAAACGAAATCCGATTTTCTGTAAGTCCTCTAATAGTCCTGGGTCAAAGCCAAATCCGGCAGGCCCCTCAATGGTCAAGATACCCGACATGATTCCATCGCGCTGATGGTTTATCACATCCTGCGCAGAATATGCCAAACGGATTTTGTCCGAAAAAACCTCCATTTGCCCGATGATGGCACCCATCTCTTTTTCAAAAAGGGTTTCTACTGTCATTCCGGCAGGCAAATCATCCCATGTAGATGTAAAACAAGCAAAACATTGGCAATATCCCGGCAATTTCCCTGCCCGTTCCAAGTCAAATTGGCCATCACTGTGGTACAACGTATTTTGCGAGTCTTTTTTCTGACTCACCAAGGCAAGGGCAGTGTCGCAATGTAAATCAAAAACCGGAAATTTCATTGGAACGCGTCCTCCGTATGCGTAATGATTGGGTCTTTCGTTTGAGTCCCTTGGGGTGCATAAATTTCAATTACGTCAAACCGGGGTTGCAAGTTCGTAGGATTTTGCGCCAAATACATGGATGCCGTCATCCGCAGTCTGTCTTGCTTTTCCCGATTCACATACTCTTTGGCCAATGCAAATTTATCATTTTTGCGGAGTTTGACTTCCACAAAAACGAGAAATTGCCTGTTTTTCACGATTAAATCAATTTCCCCAAACCGGCTGCGATACCCCGCTGCCACGGTCACAAATTTCTTTTTGCGAAGAAATTCTGCGGCTAAAGCCTCGCCCCACGGGCCATTTAAATTACGCGTTGCCATAGAATTTTTTCAAAAATGTCATACGGTGGATAGGACTGGGTCCAAACTCCGTTAACGCCTGATAATGCGCCTTTGTACCGTAACCTTTATGTATTTCAAATCCATATTGGGGATATTGCTCGGCGTATAATTCCATGATGTCATCCCGGGTCACCTTCGCCAATACAGAAGCAGCCGCAATATTGGCGCTTAAACTGTCGCCTTTTACCACTGTCATGACGGGCAATCCAAAATCCTTTTCCCGATTACCGTCAATCAACGCAAAATCAACCTGATCGCGGATTTGATCCAAAGCCCGTTCCATGGCCAAAAAAGTTGCCTGCAGGATATTTATTTCGTCAATTTCCTCATGGCTGGCAAGACCAATTCCAAAAGCGATGGCTTTTTCCTGAATCACGGGGAACAATTCCCGTCTTTTCTTATCTGTCAGTTTCTTGCTGTCGTTCAAGCCGGGGATTTCCAATCCCTGGGGCAAAATCACCGCGCTGGCGCAAACGGGCCCTGCCAAAGGCCCACGGCCTGCCTCGTCAATCCCGCAAACCATGGTATATCCCTTTGTGTAAATCTGCCGTTCGATTTCCCACATATCCACTTGACTCATGGTCAAACTTCCTCCGGTTCTTCCAATGTAAATTTCCCGAGTTTACCGCTACGATATTCGTCCAACAGCACTTTCGCCATCCGTTCCGTGTGAATTTCACCTCTGGAAAGTAAATATCCGCGGTTCTTCCCTGCCATTTCCAGCAATTCATATCCCGGTGTGCCGACAGGTGCATTGACATTGTAGCGTTCCTGCAATACATGGGGATAATATTTGTGAAGCAGTTCCATTAAATGGAACGCCAATTCCTCAATATCAATTACCCCTTCTTTGACAGCGCCGGTAAACGCAAGCATCATACCAACATTCCGGTCTTCAAACTTCGGCCACAAAATACCGGGCGTATCTAACAAAAGAAGTCCGTTATCCACCGTTACCCATTGTTTTCCACGGGTAACACCGGGACGATTTTCTGCCTTTGCGCCCTTTCTGCCGGAAATCTGGTTAATTAAAGTAGACTTTCCTACATTGGGAATCCCAACAATCATGACCCGCAAAGGGCGATTCATTCCCCGCTGCGCATCTCTTTGCAATTTCTCAGCGCATGCAATTCGAGCAGCGGGGGTAAAATCTGCAATGCCCTTTCGGGTTTTGCAATCCGTAATTACCACAGCAAACCCCTTTGCACGAAAGTATGCAGCCCAGCGCTTTGTGGCGGAAGGATCTGCCAAATCCATACGGTTCAGCACAATCATCCTCGGCTTATTGCCACAAATACTGTCAATATCCGGATTTCTGCTGGACATGGGAATACGGGCATCCACAATTTCACAAACGGCATCCACCTGCTTCAAATCCGCTTCAATTTGACGGCGGGTTTTGGTCATATGACCGGGATACCATTGAATATTCATTTGATTTTCCATTATGAAACCGCCCCGATTCTACTGAAATCCCGCTGAGATTCATTGCCATTGGTACCAGGTAAAAACAAGAAAATCACCTTACCGAGAACCTCCCGCGTATCAATGAGTCCGATTTCCGGACTTCTACTATCCTTGGAATTGTTTCTGTTATCCCCCATTACAAAAATACAGCCTTCCTCCACTGTTAACGGGAAGTGAATGCCCTCCCACGTAACGGTTGGCTCCAAAATGTAAGGTTCGTCAAGAGGCACGCCATTGACCGTAACAATTCCCTTTTCAAAATCAATATTAACAACCTGTCCTTCTGTGGCAATTACCCGTTTCACAATAGGCGCCCCGTTATCAAAAGAACCCTTGCTAGCCACAATAATGTCCCCTTGTTTCGGTTCTTGATAAAACAAATTGCTGATTAACAATAAATAATCACCATCCAGCAGTGTGTTATTCATAGACTGTCCGGACACCACAACCACTCGGAAGAAAAGAAGAAAAACCACCACGACAACTGCAATCAGCAATACCATATCGTGTACATAAGAAAGCGTTTCCTGAAACTTCCGCTTCGGTTTTTTTGCCACAGGCTTTTCCAAATCTCCCGCAGACGTATTCTGATGCGGAATATCATCGCAGGGTTCCCTTGTTAATTCCTCTTCCATAATTTGTTCAAAAGATAAATCATCGTCTTGTAAATTAAATTCCTGATTCAACTCTATCACCCCAACATCTTCACGCATTCAATATAACAACCTTTTTTTCCATTATAAACCAAAACAGAATAAAAAAAAAGAGGGCAAGCCCTCTTTTTTTTCGGTTTTTTAATTAGACCTTCTCCTTGACCTTGGCAGCCTTGCCAAAACGGTCACGCAGATAGTACAGTTTTGCACGGCGAACCTTACCGGTACGGACGGTTTCAATCATTGCAACATTGGGAGAATGCAGGGGGAACACCTTTTCACAGCCAACGCCATAAGAGACGTGGCGAACCGTGATGGTTTCTGCAATGCCACCATGCTTACGGGCAATGACAGTGCCTTCAAAAACCTGAATACGCTCACGAGAGCCTTCCTTGATACGAACGTGCACACGAACGGTATCGCCCACATTTGCCTGGGGCAATTCTTCCTTCATGTACTGGCTGGATAAAGCCTTTACCAAATCCATAATATTGTCCTCCTTATATATTAGGCGTTCGTGCGCGCAAAATGCCGCAGAGGACTCACCTTGATTTCAGACTGAGGTATTATAACACTCTATTTCCCAAAAATCAAGTACTTTTTTCATATTTTTTCATTCTATTCCAAAATAATGAATCCCCCTGTCTGCCAAGGTGCAGACAGGGGGTATTTTCATGAATGATTAAGTGTTACACACCGAATTGGTTACGACGAATGGTTTCTGCTTCGTCGCAGAAAGGTGCAGATTCATAACCGTTTAACGGAATCAGTTTTTCATTGATGGCATCCAGAACCCAATTTGCCTGGGGGAAGAAGAATTCATCAAACTCGTAAGGCGGTGTAATCCAGTTCTTGGCGCCAACCACCACAGGAGGTGCATCCAAATCGTCGAAGCAAAGTTCGGTAATGGTCTTTGCCACGTCGTTCAGATAAGAACCTCTTGCGCAAGCATCGGACACCAAAAGCACCTTGCCGGTCTTGCGGACAGACTCCAAAATCTTGGTATAGTCCAAAGGCACCAAAGAGTGAATGTTAATGATGTCCGCTTCCATACCGTACTTTTCAGACAAGGTTTTTGCAGCATCCACCGCGCGATACAATGCCGCGCCAATGGTCAAAATGGTAATATCCTTACCGTCACGAACCTTGTTGGTATCACCGATTTCGATTTCGTAACGCTCCGCAGGCACGCCACCTTCGTGGAACTGTTC
>JAZKZB010000163.1:0-2364 GCA_045612425.1 Faecousia sp. | reverse complement strand
GTTAAGCACATGTACGCCGACAATACTTGGCGGGCGACTGCCTGGGAAGATAGGTAACGCGAACACAAAAGAGCTAGGATTTATCCTGGCTCTTTTGCTTTTTATAGTTTAACCTCACTATTTCGGTAGTGAGGTTTCTTTTTTTGCGAGATAATATGGAACCAGCCATTTCCAATCAAATTTGTTTGGCACACGGGGTTGATTTCGTAGGGCAATGAAATTATAATATAAAAAATATTGAAAGTGAGGAATATCGATGGGTAAGAGGATCTTTGAAGCAAAAGTCTTCGAGCTGCAGGGCAGAGTGTTGCCGATTGCGCAGTTTCGACTATTTTCAGATTTGGAAAATGGTTTCGATATTCCGGTATTTCGTTGGCAAGAGCTGATTGGTAAGGCGGAAATTGCATTAAATCGACAGATCCCGCAACTTTCTGCTGAGGATTATATGCTTTTTTGCAAGACCGGCAACCGCAGTGTTTTTGAAGATAAGTATTTTCTGCGCCGTACTATGCTGTTGGATTTGTCCCTCGGTGAATATGTGGAAAAGAAGGGCAGATTTACAGACAAGCTGAAGGATGTAATGTGGGCGATTTTGGAGGAAAGCAGTTGGGTGATTCCTGCCCACAACCGGATGCGACCTGCAGGTATCCATGTCAGTTTGCCGTTGCACCACAAGGCGAGCTATATCGACCTGTTTTCTGCGGCCACCGGTGCGGCCGTGGCTGTTGCTTATTATTTTCATAAGAGCCTGTTTGACTGTGCACCATTTGATTTGGGGGCAAGAATTGCTTATGAATTGGATCGGCAGCTGCTCAAGCCTTTTCTGGATGACAAGATCATGCTGGAAAATTGCAAGTGGTCAGGACTCACCGGCAACCGAGTCAATAACTGGTGTCCCTGGATCGTGACCAATCTTTTGACGGTTTGCGCTTTGACAGTGGAGGAATTGCCCCTTCGAACCCAGATTGTTCAGCGGTCTTTGCCACTGTTGGACAATTTTCTTGCAAGCAACCATCCGGATGGCGGTTGCGATGAAGGCCCCCGATACTGGGAACTGGCAGGCGGTTCGCTGTGGGCGGCTTGCTGTGTTCTGCGTGATCTGACGGGCGGCTATATTGATGTATTTGATGAACCTATCTTGAAAAATATGGGCGAATACGAAGTGAAAATGCTGACTGCACCGGGATATTTGCTGAATTTTGCGGATGCGCCGGTTAATTATACCCCCAATCCCTATCTTTTGTATCATTGGGGCAGGACCTGCCACAGCAAGACCCTTGTGGATTGTGCCGGTTATTTGATTCGGGATGTGCAACTGGAAACAGATCGCAGAACCCCCTATAAATACTTATGTTATTTAACAACACCTGCCTTGGATGGCGGCGCTTGCGAAGCACCGGAAAAGGCTTATATCGAAAGCCTGCAGATTGCCATTACCCGTCCCAGTGGTCAACTGGGTAAGGGTTTGTACCTGGCGGTCAAGGGTGGCCACAACGCAGAAAGTCACAACCATAATGATCTAGGCAATATCGTAGTATTATCTGACGATCAGCCGATCTTTATTGATGTGGGTGTGGGCGAGTATACCAAGCGATATTTTGGCCCGGAGCGTTATGATGTTTGGCACACCTGTTCTGATTTCCACAACTGCGCTACGTTAAACGGTGTTACCCAGCAAAACGGAAAAGACTACCGGGCGGAAAATGTGTTTTATAGTGCCCAAAACGGCCGCATTTCTATGAATTTGGAAAGTGCCTATCCGGGTGCGGGCCTTGCCGAATACAAACGAACTGCGGTTTTGGAAAATGGAAAAATTACGCTGCTGGATCTTGTACGATTTGCAGAACCGGGAACTGTGCAGTTCCATTTCATAACCGTCACAAGGCCGGAGCAGGTGACGGAAGACAGCTTTTGCATTTTCGGAAAGAAAATCACCTTTGATCCGTTGCTGACTCTTTCAGTGGATGAACCGGATATTTCCATCCCGGAGGCTGAGCCAATCCCGGGTTTCTGGGGTGTGGAAAAGCTCTATCGGATTACCTTGACGACAAAAGAAAAAATTGTTGAAAAAACCTTTGTTTTGTCGGTGAAATAAGGAGAAAAGCATGAAAAAGATTTTATTTATGGGTGATTCTATTACCGATGCCCAGAGAGATCGGGAAAGCGATGCCTATATGGGCGCCGGTTATGCCACAATGGTGGCAGGTGTTTTGGGTTATCAAGAGCCTTATACTTATGCGTTTATGAACCGGGGTATTTCCGGCAACCGGATCGTGGATCTGCATGCCCGGATCCGCAAGGATATGATCAATCTGCAGCCGGATTACATCAGTATTTTGATCGGTGTGAACGATGTTTGGCATG
>JAZKZB010000162.1:0-4896 GCA_045612425.1 Faecousia sp. | reverse complement strand
TTGCGCTCAGAAATTTCATTGAGTGCAAACAATAAGTCATCTGTGGTATGTTGATAGCGGTATCCCTTTTCCTTTCGAAGGGGTTCCGGTTGTTTTGTAAATAAACAACGGCCGATTTCATTTCTGGGTTCCAGCCAGGTTACCGCGACCCGAATCTGTTCGATGGCTTCCTTGCGTTGCCGCTCCATCAGGCCCTGACGCAACAAATCCAGTTCGCTCTCCGCTTCCGCAGCCTCTGCCGCAGACAAAAGCATTTTTGTCTTAATTAACATCAGATGCGACGCCATGGTAATAAACTCGCTGGCGATTTCCATATCCAGTCGCTTCATCTCATCCAAATACGCGAGATACTGCTCCAAAATAGCGGTAATGGAAACATCCTGAATTTCTATTTTATTTTTACTCAATAGCAGGAAAATAACATCCAGCGGTCCTTGGAAATCTTCCATCTCCTCTGTTCTGGTACGGACAATCCCCTGCAAATGGTATTGCGGTTGTGACATACAAACTCCTCGGATAAATCCATCAGCATTTTTGGTCATTATAACACGAAATAACGCCTAAAGCAAGTCTTTCCTTTCCATTCTCTGCCTGTTGCAGAAGGTAAAGCAATTTTGCGACACCGAGCCATCCACATAAATCGCATATTCCAAAAAACAATGAAATCCGCAGGAAAGATGGGTGCGGACAGAGGCCTCATTCTTTTTCTCCACGTGAGAATACATCGGAATCTCACCAACCGATGCAACGACAGATGCCAGCAATTTTTTAGCATAACCTCGATTGCGCATGTCCGGACGGGTTTCTAACCCCTCTACCAGAAGCCCATCCTGATAGGGCTCTATTCTAAGCGCGCTCATATAGCGATCCTCTTCCACCCATACGGCATATTTCGCACCGGATACAGAAAAGAAACATTCTGATAAATATTGGTAAAATGACTGTTCCGCACGCAATAATTGCAAGGGTTCCGTGTCTTCGCGATACATTTCATGACCGCTTTTAAGGTTACTTTCCTCGTAAACGTCCATAAGTTGCCGAAAATCCAAATCCTTCAGTTTTTCGAAAATAACGATCACCCTAACCACCCCTTTCGGTAGGAAAATATCGTGCAATCCTATCCACAAATCACAAAATGATAAAATGCAGGATTTCTATCAGAATTTCATTCAAATAGAGGGCAACTATGCATAATTTTTCTGTATATTGTGTCAAAAGTGAAATACAAACACAAATATACACTCGGTTATGCACATAATCCACAGCCTTTTCCACAATGAAACGTTTCCATATTCCTTGTCGAAATTTGTAAAATACGGTCATTTTCTATGAAACCCGAACATTTCTGAAAAATAAATGTAATATATTTTTTCTGTCAAATATTTGTATATCAATTCTGAATGAATACTTTAATTTTATAAAACGGGCATCCCGGTAAGATGCCCGCCCTTTATATTTCTTCCCCCAGTATGGATTTCGTGGCATACGCATTCAGGCTCATATCTGCAACGTTTCCTGCCAGGAATTCATAGTAAGCCTGCGCCCCAATCATGGCGCCGTTATCCCCACATAAATTCTGCGGTGGCATATATAATTTCGCTCCCATTGCATCCGCCATATCCTGCATATCTTTGCGAATCCGCGAATTGGCAGCAACACCCCCTGCCACAGCGATTGTCCCATAACCCGTTTGTTCCAAAGCCATTTTTGCTCTGGGAACTAACGTGTCGGACACAGCAGCCGTAAAAGATGCGCACAAATCCGGAATATTTACTTCCTCCCCCACTTGCTGCCCATGATGAATCAGATTGAGGGTCGCCGTTTTCAATCCGGAAAAACTCATATGATACGGGTTGTCCCCCGGTTTGCTTCGTGGCAAATCGTAAGCCGTATCATTGCCTGCTTGAGCGCATTTGTCCAATGCCTGTCCACCGGGGTAAGGCATTCCCAAAACCCGTCCAACCTTATCAAAACATTCCCCAGCGGCGTCATCTAAGGTAGAACCTAAAATTTCCATTTGTGTATAATCCTTCACGTCCACAATCAAGGAATGCCCACCGGAAACCACAAGACATAAAAAAGGCGGTTTCAACTCAGGATATGCCAAATAATTTGCCGCAATATGACCGCGAATATGATGAACCGGAATCAAGGGCTTATTCAATGCCAAAGACGCTGCTTTCGCAAAATTCACACCAACCAGCACCGCGCCAATCAGACCCGGCGCATAAGTCACAGCCACCGCATCAATATCATCACGGGTCAAATGCGCTTCTTCCAAGGCCCGTTCTGCCAACGTGTAAATGGCTTCCATATGCTTTCTGGATGCAATTTCCGGAACCACCCCACCATATTCCCGATGAAGTGCCACTTGAGATGCGATACAGTCGCAAAGGACTTCTCTACCGTCACGAACAATGGCAACGGCCGTTTCATCACAAGAAGATTCTATGGCTAAAATATTCACAGGTCATACTCCTTTCTCAAAATTAACGCACTTTCCCGCGGATTGCGGTAATAGTTCGGCCGTAATCCCACCTGTGCAAATCCGAAAGATGCATAAAGAGCCTTTGCCGGTTCGTTGGATTCACGGACTTCCAGGGAAATACACCGATTCCCACGATGTTTCAAATCTGTCATCAACTGCTGTAACAAGGCACGTCCAATTCCCATCCTGCGGGCATCCGGAGAAACTGCAAGATTCATAATATCCGTTTCCCCCAAAACTGTCTGCGAACCTATATAACCCAACACTTTACCGTCTTCTATTGCTACAAGCCAATAAGAAAGGCGGTTATTCAATTCAGATGCAATACTGTTTTCGCTCCACGGATCAGAAAAACATACCTTTTCCAACTGTGCGATTTGCGCCACATGGGCTTGGGTCATAATCATGATTTCCATTATTTCGCCTCAAACCAACTCTTTCCGAACTTGGCTTCCGCAATCAGCGGAACACGCAAATCGGCAACCAATCTCATTTCTTCGCTTACCAATCGACAAACATCCTCTGCAATCCCCTCAGGGCACTCCACAATCAGTTCATCGTGAACCTGCAACAGAAGTCTTGCGTCAGGGAAACGGTCCTGTAAGGCCTTATGGACCCGTATCATAGCCAATTTAATCAAGTCCGCCGCCGTCCCCTGAATCGGTGTGTTCAACGCAATCCGTTCTGCACCGCTTCGTACATTAAAGTTTGCGCTTTTCAGTTCCGGAATCCAACGCTTTCTGCCGTACATCGTCGTGGTATAGCCAATGTCTCTTGCCGTCTCGACCACGTTACGCATATAGGTTTTCACCCCATGATAATTGGCAAGGTAACTATCAATATAATTTTTCGCCTCATATCGGGAGACTCCGATATCCTCCGAAAGGGAAAACTCAGAAATGCCATAAACAATCCCAAAGTTAACCGCCTTTGCGTGGCGACGTTGCAAAGGTGTTACCTCATTTTGAGGAACGTTAAAAACCTGAGAAGCCGTCACCGTGTGAATGTCCATCCCGTTACGGAATGCATTACTCATGGTTTCGTCATCTGCAATATGCGCCAATACCCGCAATTCAATTTGACTATAATCCGCATCCACCAGTACATAACCGGGTTTCGGAACAAACATTTTCCGGATTTCTGCGCCTAATTCATGGCGAACTGGGATATTCTGCAGATTCGGCTCCGTAGAAGAAAGCCGTCCGGTTGCCGTCACCAAATTTTGAAACGTAGTATGAATCCGCCCATCGTCACCAATCACCTTCAAAAGGCCGTCCGCATACGTAGACTTCAGTTTTGTCAGCATACGGTAATCCATGATGGCAGGAATAATCGGGTGCTTATCCTTCAGTTTCTCTAACACATCCGCATTGGTGGAATAGCCGGTTTTTGTCTTTTTAACGGGAGGCAGTCCCAGTTTGTCAAACAACAAATCACCCAACTGCTTGGTAGAGTTGATGTTAAATACTTCTTCCGAATAGCCGTAAATGACATTTTCGCAATCCGCTATCCGCTGATTTAACATCTGGCCAAACTGGGCCAGTTGATCCCGATCAATCGCAATACCCTCTTTTTCCATCTCGTACAAAACACGGCAGAGAGGTAATTCAATCTGAAAATACAAATCCTGCATGCCTTCCTTATCCAGTTGAGACATCAACACTGGATACAACCGAAGCATCGCTTCCGCGCAGCCACCGGCATCCTCATCCTCCACAGATCTTCCCAAAAACGTAGTGGATAGTTTAGATATAGGATAATCAGACTGGGACGGATTCAAAAGATAGGCCGCCAAGGCAGTATCAAACAGGATATCTCCATAAGAAATCCCTAAGTCGTCCAGAATATGCATTGTGGACTTCTGGTCGTGAAACAAAATAGATTTCCCGGGAAATGTCAAACCCATTTGCGCTTCCATGGGTGTCACGGCATACACACCGTCCTGACACGCCACACCGATAGAACCGTCTTGCGCTACATAAACCGCACATACATCCGCAATCTCCGGAATGCACTCCAGTTTCTCCAACTTGGGAACATCCGCAGACGGTGTAATCTGTTCTGATTCAGCGCCACGCAAACCGTACTTATCAATCAGGCGGACAAATTCCAACTCCTGAAACAGTGCATAAAGCGCTCCCCGATTATAAGGTTGCACGATGGCATCTTCCGGCGCAAAATCAATGGGCGCTTCCGGGCGAATGGTTGCCAAATCATAGGAAAGATACGCATTTTCCTTGCTGTTTTCTAACTTTTCCCGTAATTTCGGTTTTATGGAGGCGTCGCCTAAATTTGCATATACCCCATCCAATGTGCCAAATTTCAGCAACAATTCCGTAGCAGTTTTCGGCCCCACACCGGCAACACCGGGAATATTATCAGAAGAATCCCCCATCAAGTCGGATCGT
>JAZKZB010000161.1:0-19793 GCA_045612425.1 Faecousia sp. | reverse complement strand
ACCACGGTGCCGATGATTCCGAAAATCAAAACCCAATCTTCCGCTTTGCTTTGGTCCATGCCCATAAATCCACCGAATACAACCAAGATGGCCAAAAGGGGCATCATGGCGTTAATGCCTTCGGCTTTGCCACGGTTGGTTTCGTCGGTGGCATCGGTGAGCCAGGCATTAAAGCAGGCATCGTTCGCGCTGCTTCCAAAAAATGTCATAAAACAGTCCAAAGCAATGGTGAGGGTAATGCAAAGACTATAGGCCGGCAGGGCAGAGGCATACAGGGCGCCGATCCAATCCATACGAATCAGGCCAAATCCCAAGATAGAAATGCCCCAGAGCAGATAGCCGGCGCAAATAAAGACTTTGCGCTTACCTAATTTATCAGAGAGCGCGCCGATGAGCAGAGTGGTCACTGTAGCGGTGACGGCAGAGGCGCCTACCATAAAGGAAATTTGTTCCGCGCTGGCGTGGAACATTTGGTAGATAAAGACATTCAGGTACATGTTTTCCACGACCCATGCCACTTGTCCCACCAAACTGAAAATGACCAAGGTCAGGTAAAAGTATTTTGGTTGTTTCTTTGGGTTCATAAATATCCCGCCTTTCCGGGGGCAATTATACCATATCCATCGGTAAAAAACAAGAAGACGCGCATATAGATATAATGGGTGCGCTACAAAAGATTGACATTTTAGGGGGATGCAGGTAAACTATAGGAAAAAGGAGGAGAGGATATGCAACTGCGGGAAGTAACTTATTTGGCTGTGATCTTACGGATTGTTGTGGCAGTCATTTTTGGCGGAATTATCGGCATGGAGCGGGGGATGAAAAATCGCCCGGCGGGATTGCGTACTTATATGCTGGTATGCGTGGGTTCTTGCTTGATTATGCTGACGAATCAATACCTTTTCCAAATTACGGAATCCGGTGACCCTATGCGCTTGGGTGCTCAGGTGGTCAGCGGTATGGGTTTTTTGGGCGCCGGTACCATTGTGGTGACCCGACACAATCAAATCAAAGGGTTGACCACCGCCGCAGGTTTGTGGACCTGCGCCGGAGTGGGGCTTGCTTTGGGTGTGGGATTTTACGAAGGCGCCATTGTGGCGGGGTTTGCTGTTTTCGCAACCTTGACATTGCTCCAAAGATGGGATAACCGTCTCCACAGAAAGTCCAAGATGCTGGAATTATACATAGAATTTTCTGAAGATTTGGGAATCGGAGATTTGATTCGCAGTTTACGCGCTATGGACGTGGAAGTGTTCGATGTTCAGCGGGAAACCGCCACTTTGCGGGATGCGGGTATGCGAGCGGTGATTGCCTCTGTGAAAACAAAGAAACGGGGCGACCATACCGTGTTTTTGGAGAATGTCCGCAAAATAGACGGCGTTTTCTTTTTGGAGGAATTATAAAAAAACGGAGCAGATTTTCTGCTCCGTTTTTTGTTATGACGTGTGTATGTATACCTGTCTGTATAATTATACATAAATAATGCATAATCATGTAGCACTATGAACCAAAACCCGGTAGCAAAAGCATAAAAATATGGTATATTATATAGAAATGAAAAATGCTTGCCCGCAAGGGGTTGACAATTGATGCATAGAGGTGTATAATTCGTGCATAAATATTGACACCTCCCGGTGCCGAAATGTGAGGTTACATTATGAACAAGGAAAACATCAAGAAAGTTGTATTAGCATACTCCGGCGGTCTGGATACATCCATCATTATCCCCTGGCTGAAAGAGAACTACAATAACTGTGAAGTGATTGCCGTATCTGGCAACGTGGGTCAGGCGGATGAACTGGAAGGGCTGGAAGAAAAGGCTATCGCCACCGGCGCTTCTAAGTTGTATGTGCTGGATTTGACCGATGAGTATGTGGACGATTACATCATGCCCTGCGTGAAAGCCGGCGCTGTTTACGAGGAGTATCTGCTCGGCACCTCCCATGCCCGTCCCTGTATTGCCAAGGGTCTTGTGGAGATTGCGCTGAAAGAAGGCGCCGATGCCATCTGTCACGGTTGCACCGGCAAGGGCAATGATCAGGTTCGTTTTGAATTGACCATTAAGCACTTTGCGCCCAATATGCCCATCATTGCGCCCTGGCGTGAATGGGATATTAAGTCCCGTGAAGAAGAAATCGAATATGCCGAGGCCCATAATATTCCTCTGAAAATCAACCGGGAGACCAACTACTCCAAGGATAAGAACTTGTGGCATTTGAGCCATGAGGGTCTGGATCTGGAAGACACCGGTAACGAACCGCAGTATGAAAAACCCGGCTTCCTGGAATTGGGCGTTTCTCCTATTATGGCGCCTGATGTGCCTACATATATTACGTTGGATTTTGAAAAGGGTGTACCGGTTGCGCTGGACGGTGAGAAGATGAGCGCAAAGGACATTATCCTGAAACTCAATGAGATTGGCGGAGCCAACGGTATCGGTCTGCTGGACATCGTGGAAAACAGATTGGTTGGTATGAAATGCCGTGGCGTGTACGAAACCCCCGGTGGCGCGATTCTTTACAAGGCGCACAGTGTGTTGGAAAGTATCTGTCTGGATAAGATGACTCTGCACGAAAAGCAACGTCTTGCCATTACGTATGCAGAACTGGTCTACAACGGCCAGTGGTTCACACCCCTGCGTGAGGCTTTGGCGGCCTTTGTTGACAAGACCCAGGAAACGGTTACCGGCAAGGTTCGGCTGAAACTTTATAAGGGCAATATGATTAACGCCGGTGTGTGGAGCGACTACTCTCTTTACTCCGAGGAGATCGCAACCTTTGGTGAAAGCGATTATAATCAGGCTGACGCCACAGGATTCATCAACCTCTATGGTCTGCCCATTACGGTGAAGGCTATGGTAGACGAAAAGAACAAGAAATAAGGAGATTTTCTCATGGCAAAGATGTGGGCCGGCAGAACCGACGGAAATGTCGACAAGTTGGCAGACGATTTTAATGCCTCCATTCATTTTGATTGTCGGATGTACCGCCAGGATATCACAGGCTCCATGGCCCATGCCGCCATGTTGGCCGCAAAAGGCATTCTTACCCAGCAGGATGCGGATGCACTGATTGCAGGATTGGAAGAAATCCTCTGTGATTTGGAAAGCGGGAAATTGCAATTTGACATGAATTGCGAAGATATTCACATGTTTGTGGAACAGGTGCTGACCCAGCGAATCGGGGATGTGGGCAAAAAGTTGCACACCGCCCGGAGCCGAAATGACCAGGTTGCCCTTGATTTGCGTATGTATTTGCGTGAGCAGATGGATGAGATTACCGTACTTACCAAGGAACTGATTACCGCGGTCACGGAAAAGGCAGAAATCTACAAAGATGCCATCATGCCCGGTTATACTCACTTGCAACGGGCCCAGCCGATTACGTTCGGACATCATTTGATGGCCTATGCCATGATGTTGCTTCGGGATCTGGACCGTTTTGCCGACTGTCGCAAGCGCATGAATATCAGCCCCATTGGCTGTTGCGCCCTTGCCGGCACCACGTACGACACCGACCGGGTTTTTGAAGCGGAAAAACTGGGGTTTGACGGTATTTGCCGAAATTCTTTGGACGGTGTTTCCGACCGGGACTTCTGCGTGGAACTGATGAGCACATTGAGCATTCTCATGATGCATCTGTCCCGCTTTTCCGAGGAAATTATCTTGTGGTCCAGTTGGGAATTTAAGTTTGTGGAACTTTCGGATGCGTACACCACCGGCTCGTCCATTATGCCTCAGAAGAAAAACCCCGATATGGCAGAGTTGGTGCGAGGCAAAACCGGCCGTGTCTATGGCGACCTGATGGCGTTGCTTACCACACTCAAGGGACTTCCCCTTGCCTATAACAAGGATATGCAGGAAGATAAGGAAGCGGTCTTCGATGCCTGCGATACGGTAAAGATGTGCCTGCAGGTGTTCGCCCCCATGGTAGATACCATGAAAGCCAACACCAAGAACATGAAACAGGCAGCGCAAAAAGGCTTTATCAATGCCACCGATTTGGCAGATTATTTGGTAAAGAAAGGCCTGCCTTTCCGAAGTGCCTACAAGATTTCCGGACAACTGGTTGCCCGGTGCATCCGGGAAGACACGGTGCTGGAAGACTTGCCCCTTTCAGTCTATCAAGAATACAGCGAACTGTTTGGTAGTGACCTTTATGATGAAATATCTCTGGAAACCTGCGTCAATAAAAGAATTTCTCAAGGTGGCACTTGTGTTGCCTCCGTTGAGGATCAAATAAACTATGTAAAACAACTTTTAGGAGGAAATTAATATGAAAAAGATGATCGCTTTGATTTTGGCCGTTATGATGGTGGCCCTGTGCCTCACTGCCTGCTCCCCCAAGGGACCCTCTCTGGCGGATGTGCAGAAGGCCGGCAAACTGACCGTGGCTACCAGCCCTGACTTCCCTCCCTTTGAAAGCCTGGAAGGTGGCAAGGTCGTTGGTATCGAAGTAGACATTATGGAACTGATCTGCGCAGAACTGGGCGTGGAACTGGAGATCGTGCAGATGGACTTTGATGCGGTTCTGGTTGGCATTCAATCTGCTAAGTATGACTGCGGTATGTCCGGTATCACTGTCAATGCCGACCGGGAAAAGAATATGCGCTTCACCATCCCTTACTACAATGCCGCTCAGGTGATCGTTGTTAAGGAAGGCAGCACCATTACCGGCAAGGCTGACCTGCAGGGCAAGACCGTTTCTGTTCAGACCGGCACCACTGCGGAAACCGGCTGCCAGGACGAGAACATTTCCTATCAGGCATACAATGCCAATGCCGACGCCAAGTCTGCTCTGACCACCAATAAGGTGGACGCATGGATTGTGGATAACCTGACTGCTCTGCAGATGGTAGAAGATGGCGACGGCTTGGTGATTCTGGAAGAGAAGATGACCGAAGAACCCTACGCTTTTGCATTTGCTTACGGTTCCGAAGATCTGGTGGAAGAAATCAACAAGATTTTGGAAAAGTTGATTAACGACGGCACCATCGCCGAAATCTTTGAAAGTTACGGCGAAGCCTACGCTAAGCCCTGATTTGCAAAATGGTATCATGGCTCCGCATGAAAAAATGCGGAGCCCCTTCCGGTTTTTTAAGGACTTTAAAAAAATAAGAATAAGGAATAATATCCATGAATTGGTTTGATAAATTAAGCGAGACTTTCCTGACGGACAACCGCTATATGTGGCTGGTTGACGGTTTGGGTGTGACGATTGTGATCACCCTGGGCGCTTTGGCCATCGGTGTGCTGATCGGTATGCTCATAGCCATCACAAAATATTTTAGCGAAGGCAACAAAAGACTTCGTTTTCTCAACGCAATTTGTGACCTTTACACCACGGTCATCCGGGGGATTCCCGTTACCGTTTTGTTGTTGGTCTTTTTCTTCGTGATTTTTGCCTCTGCCCGGGATGGCACGCCAGTTGCCATTATTGCCTTTGGTATCAACTCCGGCGCATACATGGCAGAACTGATCCGCAGCGGTATCAATGCGGTGGATAAGGGTCAAATGGAGGCTGCCCGGAGTCTTGGCCTTTCCAAAGGACAAGCCATGGTGAAAATCATTTTACCCCAGGCCGTGAAATATATTCTGCCTGCCATTGGTAACGAATGTATTGCTCTGTTGAAGGAAACTTCCGTCGCCGGCTATGTGGCGGTGGTAGATGTGACCAAAGCCGCTACCAACATCCGCAATAAGACCGGCGATGCTATCAACCCCATCATTTTGTTGGCATTGATTTACTTAGTGATTGTGGTGGCCATGACCCAACTGCTGGGACTTTTGGAGAGGAGGCTTGGCAAGAGCGATGGAAAATAAAGAAACCATTATCAGCGTCAAAGGGCTGAAGAAGGATTTTGGGAAAACTGCTGTCCTGAAGGGCATCGACGCGCAGATTTATAAGGGCGATGTGGTGTGTATCATTGGCGCTTCCGGCTCCGGCAAGTCTACCTTTTTGCGTTGTCTGAACCTACTGGAGACACCTACTGACGGGAGCATCCTTTTCGAGGGTGTGGATTTAACCAATGACAAGGTGGATTTGAACCTCCACCGGCAGAAGATGGGCATGGTGTTCCAGCAGTTCAATCTGTTTCCTCACATGACCATTCTGGAAAATATGACTTGTGCTCCCGTTTTGCTAAAGAAAATGACCAAGGAAGAAGCCCAGGCCAAGGCTATGGAACTGCTTGCCCGTGTGGGGCTTGCTGACCGGGCAGATTCTTACCCCAATCAACTATCCGGCGGTCAAAAACAACGGGTTGCCATTGTGCGCGCATTGTGCATGGAGCCGGAAGTGATGCTCTTTGATGAGCCTACCTCTGCACTGGATCCGGAAATGGTGGGTGAAGTGCTGGATGTTATGAAAAATCTTGCCAAGGCCGGTATGACAATGGTGGTGGTGACCCATGAAATGGGCTTCGCCCGGGAGGTATCCAACCGTGTTCTGTTCCTCGATGACGGCTTGATTGCAGAAGACGGCACACCCGAGGAGGTTTTCGACAACCCCAAGGCTGACCGCTTGAAAGCATTCCTTGCAAAAGTTCTGTAATGGAGGCATTTTATGAAAGGCAATCATTTTTTGAAGTTGCTGGATCTGACGCCTGCTGAGATTGCAGGTCTTTTGGATTCTGCTGCTGATTTTAAGGCAAAAAAGAAAGCCGGCATCCCGCACAAACTTTGTGAGGGCAAGAACATCGTGTTGCTGTTTGAAAAAGATTCTACCAGAACACGGTGCGCCTTTGAAGTGGCGGGCGCAGACTTGGGCATGTCCGTAACCTATTTGGGGCCCAGTGGATCCCAGATGGGCAAGAAAGAGTCCATCGCCGATACTGCAAGAGTCCTGGGCCGCATGTACGACGGCATTGAATACCGGGGTTACGGTCAGCAGATTGTGGAGGAACTTGCCAAGTATGCCGGCGTTCCGGTTTGGAACGGATTGACAAATGAGTTTCATCCTACCCAAATTCTTGCTGATTTTCTGACGATTCAGGAGCATTTCGGGGAACTCAAAGGCAAAAAACTGGTTTACTGTGGCGATGCGCGCTACAATATGGGCAATTCCCTTATGGTTGGTTGCGCGAAAATGGGCATGCACTTTGTGGCCTGCGCACCGGAGCGTTATTTCCCTGACAAGGCGCTCATCGCCCAGTGCCAGGAAATTGCCAAGGAAACCGGCGCGGTGCTGGAATTTATCACCGACCCCATGGTTGCAACGAAAAATGCGGATGTGATCTACACGGATGTTTGGGTATCCATGGGCGAACCGGACAGTGTGTGGCAGGAGCGCATTGAAGCGCTGAAGCCCTATCAAGTCAATCGGGCCATGATGGACAACGCAGGTCCTCAGTGCCGTTTTATGCATTGTCTGCCCGCATTCCACGACCTGAATACGGTGATTGGCAAGCAGATTCACGAAAAATTCGGCATTGACTGCATGGAAGTCACCGACGAGGTGTTCGAGAGCGAACAATCCATTGTTTTTGACGAAGCAGAAAACCGGATGCATACCATCAAGGCGGTCATGGCCGCTACGTTGGTAAAATAAGCCCTCGTTAAAAAGGATGAAGAACCCCCTCTGCATGAAGCAGAGGGGGTTATCTTTTACGTGATATCATTTGTTTCCAGATACAAACAGCGTAATTGTAGGGGCGATTCACGGATCGCCCGTTGCGGGTCATTGGTGAATGACCCCTACGAGGTATTTATAAAGGGAGAAAGAGATATGAAGATGCGGACAAATAGGTCTTTTAACATGCACAAAGTAAGCGAAATGAAACTTGATTTTTCGGAAGGGCGGTAGTATACTTGGGCAGGGAGGCGAGAGCATGTTTGAGCAAACAAAAGCGTTGTGCGATCAGTTTTTGAAAATGGGCATTCCCGGTTTTGACTTGATTGTATATCAGAATGGGCAATGTGTTTTGCGGTATATGGGCGGTTATGCTGACCCGGAAAACCGGATTCCTATGAAAGGAAAAGAAAAGTACCATATTTATTCTTGCTCCAAATTGTTTACTTGTGTGGCGGCGATGCAACTGTGGGAAAAGGGACTGCTTTCGCTGGAGGATAATTTGTCTGATTATATGCCTGCTTTTCGGGATATGACCGTAAAAACAGAAACCGGCATTCAAAAGGCGAAAAATCCCATAAAGATTCATCATCTGTTTGAGATGACTGCCGGTATGAATTATGATTTGCAGACTCCCGCGCTGCGGGAATATTATAAGGAATGTGGCGGAAGTTGTCCTACGGTGGAGTTGGTAAATCAATTGGCAAAGACGCCGCTGTTGTTTGAGCCCGGTGAGGGGTGGTATTACAGCCTTTGTCACGATGTGTTGGCGGCGCTTGTGGAAGTGTTGTCCGGGCAGAAGTTTGAAGATTATGTAAAAGAGCATATTTTTGTCCCGCTGGGAATGGAACATTCTGATTTTCTGCATCCCATGGAGGATTGGGAGGGGTTTGCCCGGCAGTATCGTTATGATGATAAGACGAAACAATATCAGCCGTGGCGGGAAAATACATACCGCCCGGGCAGGGAATACGCCAGCGGGGGAGCCGGTTGTGTTTCCACTGTGGAGGATTATATAAAATTCCTTGAGGCGCTCCGCATTGGAGATGTGATTCTAAAGAAAGACACCATTGCCTTGATGGCAACGGATCGATTGACAGAGCAACAACGTTCCATGTACACCTATGGCACTTCCAGTATTGGGTATGGGTTGGGTATGCGTACCCCTCGGCAGGATCCCGGGTATACCGAGTTTGGCTGGGGCGGTGCGGCAGGCGCATTTGCTTCCGTGGATCCGGTGAATCATATTACGATCTACTATGGTCAGCATGTGTTGCTATCTCCCACCCAACCATTGCGGTCATGGCTGTATCGGACAGTGTGCGCCGATTTGCGCGGTGAGAAAATTACCATTCCGGAATTGGAACAAAATTACGATAAACGTATCACATATTGAAAGAAGGCCGAAGCAATGCGCTTCGGCCTTTTGTTTTTTGCAGGCGGTCGACGGGCGCCTAAATGTAGGGCGATTCCCGAATCGCCCGTTGCGGGTCATTGGTGAATGACCCCTACGAAATGTCTGTAAAGGAAAGATATAGGAAGGCTACAGGAATTGTAAGACGGGTCGATGACCTCGGGCGTATTGTGTTTCCCAAAGAAATCAGACGTACACTTCGCATAAGGGAAGGCGACCCCTTGCTGACAACATTGACACCGATTGACAGATTTTGCATGGCGATACATAGTGTGGAAGAAAGAGCAAAAGCGAGGTGAATTTCACCTCGCTTTTGACCCGTATAACATATAAGTAGCGTTTACTCATCTATGTCTTGCATAACCTCAAAAGTTTTAAATGACGAGGTATCAAAACTGAAAATATCATCCTTAGGAAGCCACGGCTCGTCTAACGCCAAACGTTCACCATATAAGCAATAGGATTTTTCTTGTTGGTCAAAGAAAATCAAGTCGAGAGAACTGAATTCTTCTTCTCCAACAGCCATAGCAAGATGCATTTCTTGGGGTTTGCCTGTGCTTTTTGGAATTACATATACTAAAGTGCAAGATATGTCTGAAATGCAAACGCGTTGGTTCAAATATGTTGAAACAGCATATTCAATATCCTGTAGACTTAGTTTATGCGTTACATTAGGAGTCCTTTCTATTTCTGTGCCGCACTGGTGACAAAATTTGCTGTTGTTACTGAGTTTCTCACCGCATTTCTTACAAAACAGCTCCTTGTTTTTTGAGATAAGTGTTTTTCTTTGCTCTGGTACATAAGCAGGAGTACTGTGGGTGTTTGTATCATCGTTTAGAAGGCCTTTGTTATTTAATATCCGTATACCCCAATTGGAAAATACCCATGTCCATAGGACATATGCGCCACCACTGGATGCTTCTCCATTAATTACTATAAAGAGAAACATTACAGCTGCATTAATGCCATAGCAAAGACTTCTATATTTCTTCTTTGTGATAGGATTCTTTCTGACTTTGGAAAAAATAAAAGGGAATGCACCATATGCTAAAACGGTAATAACCAATGACAGCAAGATGATTGGAACATACACTTCTGGTCCTTGCTTAAATAATTCATAACTCATAGTTGGTTGCCTCTTATTATATTAGTTTTATTTATTATATCATACCAACATTAAAAAGTAAATCCTGCAGTATAATCTTGCCTTGTTTACAGATACTAACAGCGTAATTTGTAAAATAAGGAGATAGATATATATGAAAGCAACAGGTATTGTACGCCGTGTTGATGACCTCGGGCGTATTGTGATTCCCAAAGAAATCAGAAGAACCTTCCGCATCCGCGAGGGCGACCACTCACATACAACATTGACACCGATGGACAGATTTTGTTGGGCGATACATAGTGTGGTAAAATAGATATAAAGAAAAAGCGGAGCAAAGTGCTCCGCTGGATGATTCTCAACTATTTTCTCTTTAGAATACGCCTTATTTCTTTTTTAAATTTTAAGTATAGTTTATACGGCTTATACATATTGTTGGAACAAATTTTGTAAAACGAGGTATTAGAATAAGGGAGTTCTTCTCGAAAGTATCTTTTAACCTCGTTAAAACGTTCCAGTGTTTCTTTTTCCTGTGTTCTGAATTCTTTCCTGTTGGTGGCGCTTAGGTTTGCGAGCAACATCATTTGTATTTTTGTTTTTAAGTGATAGAACAAAGGCATAAATTCGGGATAATCCTTTGAAAGCTTTTCTTCTTTTTTGGAAAGTAAGTCGCAAATGTCATTATATTTTTTCTTTGTGAAAGACGAATGTGTCGCACTATTAGGATTGGTATAGTAATTATAAACCTGTTCTTTTATTGTAACTACCTTAGGCTTTTTCAATGCACATTCAAAAACGAAATAACTGTCTTCGCCACATATATATCCTTCTAAAAAAGCTATGCCTTGCACAAAAGACCGTTTATATAGTATTCGCCAAGCATAGTAAGCAATAGGGTTATCCTCTAATGTTTTTATAAGAAAATCGTTGTTTTCAAACACACCGACAGGTATTTCCTCATTTTTAGAGATTTTTCCTATCGTCATGTCAGCATCGAATTCATGAGCAGCTTCAAGGAGTAATTCTATAGCATTTGGCAATAAAGTATCGTCGGCATCTAAAAATGCAAGATACTGCCCTTTAGCTGCTTGAATACCTATATTTCTTGCAGCGGATACTCCACGATTTTCTTGATTGATTAGTGTGACGTTGGTGTGACTTTTGGCAATTTCAGAGCAAATAATTTTCGAATTATCTGTCGAACCATCATTTACTAAAATAATCTCAATATTTGTATATGTTTGAGATATTACACTATCAACACAAGTTTTTATAAATTGCTCCATATTATATACTGGGATAATCACGCTTACCAAAGAATTCATATATGCACCTCTGTATATCCGGAAATTAGATAATCCACACATTACTATTAACAATTTTACACATTATATCACCATATAAATTGCAAGTCAATGCTACTATTAATAGGATAGTGTCGTGTTTGGATATGTCAAAGAAATAAAGAAAACTGAGGTCTTAAAGACAATTACCTCAAAAAGAGGTCGACAGCCTCTCGCTCAGCATTCTGTATAAATGTATCATAGGTAAAGGAGTTCGTCAATGGATAAAGGATAAAGACATAATGTTTCGTATAATCTCCGTGTGTTTACAGATACTAACAGCGTAATTTGTAAAATAAGGAGATAGATATATATGAAAGCAACAGGTATTGTACGCCGTGTTGACGACCTCGGGCGTATTGTGATTCCCAAAGAAATCAGACGTACACTTCGCATCCGTGAGGGCGACCCCTTGGAAATTTATACGGAAAAGGATGGGGGCGTGATTTTCCGCAAGTACTCCCCCATGGGAGATTTGCAGGATTTTGCCGCCCAAATGTGTGAGGCCATCGGTCACAGCACCGGGAAAATCGCCGCGGTATCCGATCGGGATGCCATTATCGCCCTTTCGGGCGCGCCCAAACGGGAACTGATGGATAAGCCCAATTCTGAGGAGTTGGGGGATTTGATGGAACAGCGGAAATATTATCGCTATGAGGCGGGCAACGAAAAAGTGACTCCTGCCGATGGAGTGGAAAAGTATCATTTAGGTGTGGCGGCGCCCATTCTCAGCCAAGGGGATTTAATGGGTTGCGTTATGCTCTTACTGGGGGACGGAGATGCCCCCATGGCGGAGTCCGACCAAAAAATCGTCCAAACTGCCGCTTCTTTTTTAGGCAAACAACTGGAAAATTAAGGCACACAGAAAAATACGGCGATGGCGCACCTTGAAGCAGAGGCTACGGGGTGCGCTTTTTGTCCGTTTGCAATGGAGTGGGGCTGGGAACGGGTGTGGCATGAGGTGACGTAAAAAGGTTGCATTTTCCCGGCAGTTATGATATATTTTCAAAGTTAAGATTTGTTTTGTATTTATACGGAAGAAGGAGTATTTCTATGGCATCTCAGGAAAATATCCGAAATATTGCCATTATCGCCCACGTTGACCACGGCAAAACCACGTTGGTGGACGAAATGCTGAAGCAGGGCGGCATCTATCGGGAAAATCAAGCCACCACCGACCGGGTTATGGACTCCGGTGATTTGGAACGGGAGCGTGGCATTACCATTTTGGCGAAAAACACTTCTATTTATTATAAAGATATCAAAATCAATATTGTAGACACCCCCGGTCACGCCGACTTTGGCGGGGAAGTGGAACGGATTTTAAAGATGGTTAATGGCGTTATCCTGCTGGTGGATGCCGCCGAGGGTCCCATGCCACAAACCCGTTTTGTTTTGCAAAAGGCGTTGGAATTGGGTCATAAGGTGATTGTGGCAGTGAACAAAGTGGATAAGCCCGATGCTCGGGTACACGAAGTCATGGATGAAGTGTTGGAACTGCTTTTGGACTTAAATGCCACCGACGAGCAATTCAATTCCCCCACGGTATTTTGCTCCGGTCGTCAAGGGACGGCATCTTACGGCCCCGACGAGGTGGGCGTGGATTTAATTCCATTGTTTGAAACCATTGTAAACTATATTCCTGCTCCTCAAGGAGACGAAAACGCACCGTTGCAACTGCTGGTATCTTCTATTGACTACAATGAATATGTGGGCAGAATTGCGGTGGGCCGTGTGGAACGGGGCGTGATTAAGGTGAATCAGGAAGTCATGGTTTGCGATTATCACAATCCGGATATCAAGCAAAAGGGTAAGGTTGTGGCGCTGTATGCCTATGACGGCTTGGGAAAAGCCCCGATTCCGCAGGCTTCTGTGGGGGAAATTGTGGCGCTTTCCGGTATTGCGGATATTACCATCGGCAGAACCCTCTGCGCCATGGATTGCGTGGAACCGCTACCCTTTGTGAAAATTTCCGAACCGACCATGGAAATGACCTTTGCGGTGAACGATTCTCCCTTTGCAGGAAAAGAAGGGAAGTTCGTTACCTCCCGAAATCTGCGGGATCGGTTGGAGAAAGAATTGATGAAGGATGTTTCCCTGCGGGTTTCCGAGCAAGGCACGGATGCGTTCAATGTAGCCGGACGAGGGGAAATGCACCTTTCTATTTTAATGGAAACCATGCGTCGGGAAGGGTTTGAATTTTCCGTTTCCACCCCCCGGGTGCTGACCAAAGTGGTCGACGGTAAGGTTTGCGAACCCATTGAACGGATGGTGGCGGATGTGCCGGAAGAATGTACCGGTTCTGTCATAGAAAAAATGGGACGTCGGAAAGGGGATTTGCTTTCCATGACGCCCATGGGCAACCGCTATCGTTTGGAATTTCTGGTTCCCTCCCGGGGATTGTTCGGTTATCGGAATGAATTTTTGACCGATACCCGTGGCGAGGGAATTATGAGCAGCGTTCTGGAAACCTATGCGCCCATGAAAGGGGAAATTGAACGTCGGCTCACCGGCTCTTTGGTTTCCCACGAAACCGGAGAGGCTGTGACTTACGGTTTGGCCGCCGCCCAGGAACGAGGCGCTTTGTTGATTGGCCCGGGCACACCGGTCTATGCCGGTATGGTGGTGGGCATTTGCAGTCGGAACGAAGATATGACCGTGAACGTTTGCAAGAAAAAACAACTGACCAATATGCGCGCCTCCGGTTCGGATGAGGCATTGCGCTTGACCACACCCCGGGTGTTTTCTTTGGAACAATGTCTGGAATTTTTGGCAGACGATGAACTGCTGGAATGCACACCCAAAAGCCTGCGGATTCGCAAGCGGGAATTGGATCACTCCATCCGTATGCGGGAATTGATGAAAAAGCGGGCGCAGGAAAAATAATTTAGAAAGGCGGTATCTGACGTGAAATTATCCGTCCAACGTCTGGCCGTACTCGTTGCCATTCTTTTTTGCATGACTGCTTGCGCGCCTGCTCCTGCGCAACCGGTTTTGCCTCCGGATAACAATTCGGAACAGACCCCCGGAACACCGGACAGCCCGGCCATTCCCATGGATTCTCCCAACCCGGTTTTGCCGGAGAAAGAGGCGGAATCCTTCGTCTTGTCCTTTGCCGGAGACTGCACCTTTGCTGCCAATTTCAATGCAGCGCCCAATACCGGATTTCCGGGTACGGTAGGGAATCGGTACGATTACCCTTTCTCCAATGTGCTGACCTATTTTGAAAACGATGATTTTACCATTGTGAACTTAGAATGCGCCTTGACGGATGCGGACCCTACGGAAGAAGAAATGGAAGAATTGTCTACCCATAGATTCCGGTTCCGTGGGCCAAAGGAATATGCGAAAATTCTCACTGCCGGCAGTGTGGAGTTTGCCTCTTGCGCCAATAACCATTCCAAGGATTACGGCGCCCAGGGTCTTTATGACACATGGAAGGCTTTGGAAGCAGAAAATATTTATTACGCCAGTTTTAATAAAACCTGCCTGGCAACCACGGAAAGCGGATTGAAAATCGGTTTGATTGCCTGCAATTTCTGGTTGACGGAGGAATCCATCCGCGCCCAATGTCAAGACCTGCGGAATCGGGGGGCGGAAGTGATTGTGGTGTCCATTCACTGGGGCAACGAGCGGCTGTATTATCCTCTGCAGATTCAGAAGGATTATGGTCATATCGCCATTGACGCCGGCGCGGATATTGTATTTGGTCATCATTCCCATACGTTGCAACCCATTGAGCAGTATAACGGCGGTGTCATCTTCTATTCCTTGGGCAATTTCTCTTTTGGCGGAAACAACAACCCCGGAGATAAGGATACTGCGATTCTTCAGCAGGAAGTGCTTCGTTACGCCGACGGCACGGTGGCGCTGGGAGACTTGACAGTGATTCCTTGCCAACTCAGTTCGGTTTCCCACTGGAACGATTTCCGTCCCACACCGTATGAGGTGGGTTCGGAAGGATACTTGCGGGTGTTGCAAAAGTTAGACGGTACTTACGAAACCCCGGTTTGATGGAAAAACCACCGAAAAGCAGGAGAAAATCCCTGATTTTTCAGAAAAAACAGTTGACCTTGTTGATTTTTTCGGTTATAATACCTTAGCATGACCTATTTTGGGCATTCCATTTGTTTCGCTGCGGCCGATTTTCCGGCTGTCGAGCATATTGATTTTCAAGGAGGTGTAACACTCATGAAGCGTACCTATCAACCCAGCAACCGTCACCGTTCCAAGGTTCACGGTTTCCGTCAGAGAATGGCTACTGCCAACGGCCGTAAGGTTTTGGCCCGTCGCCGTGCAAGAGGCCGTAAGGTTCTGTCCGCCTGATTTAGGCAGTGGTGATTGACCACAGCATAATCGCTCTGTGCGAAATGGGAGTTATAAGCGGGGCGACGAACTGTTCGCCCCGCCCCCTTTTTATCTGGGGAAGTCTCAGCAAAGGGGAGATGATCCGTTTCGTAACGGTTGCAGGAGAAATGTATGAAATTTTCCGGTTCTTTAAAACTTAACCACATATTCCGCCGTTTGTATGCGACGGCAGGCCATGGCAACGGTCTTTTGGTGCTTTATGCCCGAAAGAACAAAACAAACACCAATCGGGTGGGGATTACTGTCAGTAAAAAACTGGGACATGCCGTGGTTCGTAATCGGATTCGTCGCCGTCTGCGGGAAGTGTATCGCGTCAACGAGGATAAGTTCCTCCCGGGCTGGGATATTGTGGTGGTTGCCAGGACACGGGCGCTTTCTTGCTCGTTTGCGCAACTGACCGGCGCTTATCTTTCTTTAGCCGATAAAGCCGGTATTTTGAAGGATAATGAAGTATGAAAAAGTTATTTTTATGGCTGATTTCTTTTTATCAGCGCAATATTTCTCCCAATCGGGCGCCCTGCTGTCGGTTTCGACCCACTTGCTCCGCCTACGCCTACGAAGCCATTCAAAAATACGGGGCCATAAAGGGTGGCTGGCTTGCCCTTCGCCGTCTTTTGCGGTGCAATCCCTTTTACAAGGGAAGTTTTTATGATCCCGTACCTTAAAACACAAGGAGTGTTATTATGGATCAGATTATTACCGTCCCCTTTGGCTATCTGCTGGACTGGCTCTATCGGTTTACCAGCAGTTACGGCGTATCCCTGATTTTATTTGCCATTGTGGTGCAACTGGTTTTGGTGCCCATTTCTGCCAAGAGCAAGAAGAGCATGATGAAAATGACCCGGTTGCAACCGAAAATTCAGGAAATCCAACGGAAATACGCCAACGATAAACAGAAGCAAAATGAGGCGATCCAGAAATTACAACAGGAAGAGGGCGCATCCATGGGTTGCGGCGGCTGCCTGTGGAGTCTGGTGCCTATGCTGATTTTGATTCCCTTGTATAGCGTTGTCCGGCAGCCCATTACCTACATGCTGCATCAAAGCGCGGAAATGACGGCAGAGATTGTGAACGTCATCAAGGGCGCTGCTCCGGAACTGTTCAGCAATTCGTTTTACGATCAGATGGTGGCCGCGGCCAACATTCCCAATTTTGCCGATACCATTCGGGAAGCCCTGCCGGAAATCGGCGATGCGGTATTGAACGGCGTGAACTTCAACTTCCTGGGTATCAATTTGGGCGCAATTCCCGACATCAATGTGTTCGGTGAAGCGTGGAAATGGGATTGGGCGCATATTGGCGCCGCTTTGCTGCCCGTTTTGTCTGCCGGTCAGCAGGTGCTGTCTGTGAAACTGTCCCAGCGGGCCAATAATTCCGTGATTACCGATGAAAACGGTATCGAGGACAAGGAAACGGCAAAAAATTCTCAGGCCAACCAAACTTCCAAGATGATGACTTGGATGATGCCCATTATCACCCTGTGGATTGGCTATTCCATGCCCGGCGCTATGAGCCTTTACTGGTTGGCCGGCGGTTTGGCAAGAATGGTGGAAGATTTGCTTTTGACCAAGCATTACCGCAAGGTTTATGATGCCGAAGATGCTGCTCGTTTGGAAAAGTATAAGGCAGAGCAGGCATTGGAGGAAGAAAAAGAACGGCAACGGGCACAACGCCGTGCCGAAAATCCCGATGGCATTACGGAAAATACCAGCAAAAAGAAACTGCAAAAGAAGCAGCAACAGGCAGAAGATGCTGCCCGGGCAGCCGCTGCGAAAGAATATGCTGCAAAAAAGGGAATGCCCGTCGAAGAAGACGGGGCGGAAAAGCAAACCCTTTCCGGTATCCCGGAACGTCCTAACTGTAAGGGTCGGGCGTATGACCCCAACCGTTACAGTCAAACCAATACGGAGGAATAACCAATGGAAAAAACCATCGTTACCACGGGTAAAACCGTTGATTTAGCCGTGGAAGCCGCCCTTGCCCAGTTGGGTTTGGACCGCGATAGCGTGTCCGTTCAGGTGGTTTCCCGGGAGAAGGCCGGCTTTTTGGGCATTGGCGCTCAGCCTGCAAAAGTACAAGTGACCTATGAAGCACCGGATCCTGCGCCTAAAAGTGCGTTGGGATCTGCTTCCCGCAGTAAGCCGAAGGCAAAGCCTCCGGTGGTACAACAGGAAGAGAAAAAACCGGAACCTCCTAAGCCGGTAAAGGCTGAGGCTCCCAAGGTGGTAAAGACCGAAGAAAAGCCGGAAGTTGTGAAAGTCCCCAAAGAACCGAAGGTGTATGCCGTTGCCGAAGAAGGCACTGTGGAGAAGAAAATCGAAGTGTTCCTGAAGGGCTTGATGGAACATATGGGTTCCAATGCCATTCCCCATGCATGGAAGGAAGAGGGCAACAATTATAAGGTAGAATTGGAAGGCGAAGATTTGGGTTATCTCATCGGTCGTCGCGGAGATACCTTGGATGCGTTGCAACATTTGGCAAATTACAGCATTAATCGGGGCGTGGAAGGCCATATCCGTATCAGTGTGGATGCGGAAGAATATCGGGAAAAGCGGGAAGAATCCTTGCGCCGATATGCCCGGAAAAAGGCACAGCAAGTGTTGAAAGTGCGTCGTCGCACAACATTAGAACCCATGAATGCTTATGAGCGTCATGTGATTCATGCTGCTTTGCAGGATATGGAAAATATCTCCACTCATTCCACCGGCACAGAGCCCAACCGCAGAATTGTTATTGAATATGTAAGATAATCTGTTAAGTGTACCATTCCCAGCCGAAATATCGGCTGGGAATGTTTTTTTACCCGGGACAAACAAAAAACCGGGGGTGGAAATGGGCGGAGAAACGTGATACAATAAAGAAAAAGCAAAGGAGTGGGGAATATGCACATTGCAGGGTTGCAGAAAATGACATTACTGGACTACCCGGGACGGGTGGCGTGCACTGTGTTTTTGCAAGGATGTAATTTTCGCTGTCCTTTCTGTCATAACAGTGATTTGCTTTCTGCTCAGGGAGAGGTTCTGATGGAAAGCGAGGAATTGCTTTCTTTTCTGAAAAAGCGCAAAGGACTTTTGGACGGGGTTTGCATTACCGGAGGCGAGCCCACATTGCAACCGGAATTGCCCCGCCTTTTAGAGGAAATCAAGCAGTTGGGCTACGCGGTCAAATTGGATACCAACGGCGCCCGTCCGGAAGTGTTGAAAGCGGTGGTGGAAGCCGGGGTTGTGGATTATGTGGCCATGGACATCAAAAACGGACCTGACCAATATGCCCAGACTGCAGGCATGGCAGAAAACTTGTTTGATAAGGTGGAGGAAAGTATCCGGTATCTATTGTCCGGGAAAGTAGATTATGAATTTCGCACCACGGTGGTATTGCCTTTTCATCATGAGGCCTCTGTTTCCGCCATGGGCGCATGGCTGAATGCCTTGGGAGAGGGGAAAAAAGCAAAACGCTGGTATTTGCAGAAATACACCGACCGGGACAGTGTGGTCTACTCCGGTTTTTCTGCCCCCGAAGAAGAAACAATGAGGCAATATGCCGAAATTTTGGCTCCTTACGCCGACCTTGTGAGCCTGCGTGGTGTGGAATAAGCACAATATATTGTGGTTTTGAATAAAAATCACATACAACATATTGACATTGGAAAAAAATAGAGATATAATACAGGCACTGTCGCGCCAAAAGCGGGTACGGCAGTGCCTGCTTTTCTTTATACAGAGATTTACATAGGAGGAAGAGAAAATGTATCAAGTTATGAAACGGGATGGCAGTGTTGTGGAGTTTGAAATCTCCAAAATCAGCGCTGCAATGATTAAGGCATTTGAAGCCCTGGAAAAAACCTATCATCCCAGTGTGGTAAACCTGCTGGCTTTGCAGGTGTGCGCCGATTTTGAACAACGTATTGAAGATGGCAAAATCGCTGTGGAAGATATTCAAGACAGCGTAGAAAACGTTTTGGTACAAGCAGGTTATGCAGATGTTGCAAAGGCATA
>JAZKZB010000160.1:0-8044 GCA_045612425.1 Faecousia sp. | reverse complement strand
GCAAGGTGGCAAAAAAACTGTACCGGGCTTCTCTTGCAGAGGCTTCCAACCCTTTTTTGCCGGCTTTTACTGCTGCGCTTCCTACGGTTAAATCAATGCCGTAACGTTGGCAAAGGTCTTTGACAAAGGCTTCATCCCGTTGGGATTCTGCCCCTCGCAGACAGTGATTAAAATGGACAGCCCGAAGGGTGATGCCCAAGGTATCTCGCAGCAAATACAGTCCCCATAGCAGCGCAACGGAGTCAGCGCCTCCGGAAAGGGCGCAGTAAACCGTGTCTCCAGGTTGCGCCATGTTGAAAAGACGGATTTGCCGAAGAAGTTTATTCAGCATGTTTCCACTCCCGGTCTGCAAAGGCTTGATACTGACCGATCCATTGTAGTTTTACCGTTCCGGTTTCACCGTGACGATTTTTCGAAACAATGCATTCGGCGATGCCCTTGTCTTCGGTATTTTCGTGATAGTATTCATCCCGGTAGAGGAAGGCAACTACGTCAGCATCCTGCTCAATAGCGCCGGATTCCCGCAGGTCAGACAAAATAGGACGTTTGTCGTTACGACTTTCCACAGCGCGGGATAATTGGCTTAAGCAAACGACAGGCACATTTAATTCCTTTGCCATAATTTTCAGGCTTCTGGAAATCTCACCGACCACCGTTACCCGGTTATCGCTGTTTTTTCCGTAACCGGAACCCTGCATCAATTGCAGGTAGTCAATGATAACCAAACCCAAATTATCCAAACGACGGCATTTCGCATTGATGTCTGCTACGGTAACGGAAGGGTTGTCGTCAATGCGGATATCCGTTTGGCTCAACGCAGAGGACGCCATGCCCAATTTTACCCATTCTTCGTCGGTCAATTTGCCGGTAACCAGTTTTTGCAATTCAATGAAACTTTCGTTGGCCAAAAGGCGCATGACCAACTGTTCCCGGGACATTTCCAAGTTGAAAATAGCCACAGTTTTTTTGTATTTTTTCGCTACATTTACGCCGATGTTCAAGGCAAATGCAGATTTACCCATGGCAGGACGGGCGGCCACCAGCACCAGATCGGATTTATTTAAGCCGTTGATTTTGGCATCCAGATCGTGCAAACCTGAGGATAGACCGGGGATGGCGGAGTCAGACTGAGCCAGTTCTGCCAAACGGTCGTAAACCTTATGCAAAATGGTGCCGATGTGTTCTAAGGAATCGCCCCGTTCCCCTTTGCGCAAAGCATAGATTTTCTTTTCGGCGGATTCCAACATTTCCGCGGGGGTTCCCACTTGAGAGTAAACGGTTTCGTTGATTTCGTCGGCCGCTTTGGCCAGACTCCGAAGCATGGCTTTGTCCCGCACGATATTGGCATAGCGTACTGCATTGGTGGCGGTGGGGGTAATTTCCATCAGTTGCAGGATATAATCCCGGGTCTTATCGTGGTAATAACCCAATTCTCGCAGTTTGTCCAGCACCGTGACCGGGTCGATGGTTTGAGAGTAGTGGAACATGGCATAAATAGCCTCGTAAATCTCTCTGTTTTGCTGCAGATAAAAGTCCTCGGGTTTTACAATGCCGATGATGTCTGCCACGCAACGGCTGTCAATTAAAATAGAACCAAGCACAGACTGCTCCGCTTCTAAAGATTGGGGCATCTGCTTGTTCAGTAATTCATCCATGTTTTTTCTCCCCTTTTACAAGGCGGTTTTTCAGGCCTCTTCGATTTTCACAGTTAAAGGCGCGGTGATTTCATAGCCCAATTTGCAGGTAACGGTATAAGTGCCAACAGACTTGATTTGGTCGGCAATTACGATTTTTCTCTTGTCTAAGGTGATGCCGGATTTTGCTTTCAGAGCATCGGCGATTTCCTGATTGGTTACAGAGCCAAACAATCTTCCGGCGCCACCGCCCTTGGCGGTGACCACCAAAGTCATTTCCCGCAACTGATGGGATAAAGCCAGCGCCTCAGCCTTTTCCTTGGCAATTCGCTCTTGGGTAGCCTTGTCGTTCATGCGCATGGTGTTAATGGCGTCGGGTGTTGCTTCAATGGCTAATTTTTTCGGAAGCATATAGTTTCGGGCGTAGCCGTCGGAGACTTCTACCATTTGACCTTTTTTGCCCTTGCCTTTTACGTCTTGTAATAAAATGACTTTCATAACATTTACTCCTTATTCTTCATAAAAACGGTCGATAGATGTCACCAGCATATCCAGCGCATCCTTGACAGTGCAGTTGGAAATTTGAGCCCCTGCCGTAGCGGTGTTGCCGCCGCCACCCATGGGTTCGAGAATCATCTGCACATTGGTTTGTCCGATGGAACGGGCAGATACAATGATTTTGTCGCCGTCGGGATACAGTACAAAGGATGCGGTGATGCCGCTGATATTTAAGAGTTCGTCGGCTGCCTGGGAGGCCAATGCCCGGGTGGTAGTGGTATTCAAAGCGGCAATGGCGATTTCATCCCGGTATAGCCGGGAAGATTTGATGATTTGATATTTTGCCATGGTGTCTTGGAAATCGTTTTGCAGAAGTTTTTTGACTTCTACGGTTTCCGCGCCCCATTGGCGCAACATGGCGGCTGCTTCAAAGGTACGCTCTCCGGTACGGACGTTAAAACTCTTGGTGTCCAAGAAAATGCCCGCCATAAGACTTTTGGCTTCAATGGGGAGGACATCTGCTTTTTCCACGGAATAAACCAACAGTTCCGTGGTCAATTCCGAAGCGGAGGAAGCATAAGGTTCATGAAGATTTACCACGACAGGGCTGATATAATCCGCTGCCCGGCGATGATGGTCTACCACGCAGACCTTGGGGATGGCTTCCAAAAGGGGCAGATGTTCCACTTGGTCGGGGCGGTTGGTGTCCACTACCACCAAAGTAGAGTGGTTGTCGCACAGAAGCATGGCATCCTGACCGGAGATAAATACGTCTGCATATTCGGGTACTTGTTGAATTTCTTCAATCAGCCGTTCAGACATATTTCGTTCCATATCCAAAACGATGTAGGCTTTCTTGCCTTTCTTCCGGCACATACAACTAATGCCCATGGCAGCGCCTACAGCGTCCATGTCCGCATTTTTGTGGCCCATAATGAACACCTGACTACTTTGCCCGATCAGTTCCATCATGGAGTTGGCGGTTACACGGGAACGAACCTTGCTCCGGTGGTCGGCTTCCCGGTTGCGCCCGCCGTAGAATGTGAAATTAAAGCGGTCTTTGATAACTGCCTGGTCGCCACCACGGCTTAAAGCCATTTCAATGGATAGGGCAGCGAAATTGTAATTTTCTTCGAAGTTTATGGCATCTACACCGATACCAAAGGAGATGGATGCTTCCAATCCGGAGGGACTGGAGATTTCATGAATGTCTTCCAGCAGGGAAAATTTTTCGGACACAGCGCGCTTTAAGTCTTTCTTTTCAAATACAAAAAGGAAACGGTTGCGTTCCAATCTGCGTAAAAGACCGTGGTACTCTTCTGTCCATTTGGTAATGGTATTGTTCAGTTGGGCATTTAAACTGGAAATGGCAGCCTCACTGAGGTTTTTGATGAGTTCTTCATAGTTGTCAATGAGGATAATGCCCACAACGGGGCGGGAACGGATGTATTCATCCCGCACTTGATACAATTCGGTTAAATCGCAAAAGTACAGCATTCCCAACGTGGTGTTGGTGGCGTTTTCCATACGTACGGAAGTTCCGTGAATCCGATATCTGCGTCCGGAAATGGTGATGTCATAGGGAGATTCCTCTTTGCCGGAAATCATCCAATCCAAATTGCAGTCGGGCAGAACGTTGTGCAAAGATTGTTCCAAATACCGGTCTTGGTAACCGGTCAGATGGTGAAAGCGATCATTGCTCCACAAGATGGTGTCATCACCCAATCGCACCAGAACGGCCGGAAAGGGAAGTCCGGCATCCTCGGAAAGAGCGTTGGCCCGGAAGGTTGTTTTTACGAATTTTTGAATTTCCTTTTGACGGGAATTTCGGCATAAAATATAAAACAGAATTACAAATATGGTAGCAACGCCTTCGATGCTTGCCAGAAGATAATCTTCACGTAGAATTGCACCAAACACAAACAAAATCATAACGGCATAATACGCCAAAAGACTGGGCCAGAGCAGTTTTTTTAGCCGTTTATTCATATTCGTTGCCTCCTTAAAAGCGGGATAGGGTGCACATACCCATACTATAGCACCTATTATATCAAATTTTCTGCCGGGGTGCAACTGCTTTTCGTAGATTTCTGCAAGAAAAAACGGATTGTGCGAGGCGTGTCGAAGGGCAGAGAAAAATTAAGGTATACTTTTTGCGCTTTTTGTGTTATACTATCGTTACCATGTGCCGGGTGAACAGACTCGCACGGTTTTTTGGAATTGAAAAGTTTGCAGGCGTTTTTTCGTTGCAATGGGCGATTCAGGGCCTAAGCGAGGACAAGCGGTTGCTGGTTTGTTGCGGTCATTTGACTGAATTTTGAAAGGAGTATTGATTCTATTTGGCTGAAAAGTTAAAAATTATCCCCCTTGGCGGTTTGGATGAAATCGGCAAGAACATCACGGTTTTGGAATATGGCAGAGACATGATTGTAGTGGACTGTGGCGTGGGATTTCCGGATGAGGAAATGTATGGCGTGGACTTGGTAATTCCCGACTTTTCCTATCTGGTGGCAAATCAAAAGAAATTGAGAGGGATGTTCATTACCCATGGTCATGAGGACCATATCGGTTCCATTCCTTACTGTATGCAGCAGGTGAGTTGCCCCATTCACGGTACGGCTATGACCAACGGATTGATTAAACTGAAGTTGGAAGAGCATGGGCTGGCGGAAAAGGTAAAATTGCATACCCATAAGCCGGGAGATGTGATTAAGGCGGGTTGCTTTGCCGTGGAATTTATTCACGTCAATCATTCCATTGCCGATGCGGTGGCCTTTGCCATTCATACCCCTGTGGGTACGGTGGTAATGACCGGTGACTTTAAAATTGACCCTACGGCAAAAGAGGGCATGATGGATTTGGGCCGCTTAGGAGAACTGGGACGGCAGGGCGTATTGGCGTTGATGGCGGATTCTACCAATGTAGAGCGAGGTGGTTATACACCCAGCGAGAGTGTCGTGGCGGAGGGACTGGATCGCCAGTTCAAAAATTGCGAGCAAAGGATTATTGTTACTACCTTTGCTTCCAATATGCACCGGATCAAGGCGGTGCTGGAAACGGCTCAGCGTTACGGACGCAAAGTGGCAGTTTCCGGCAGAAGCATGGAAAACATGCTGAAGGTGGCGCAGGAACTGGGGTATCTGAAAGTAAAGGCCGGTACGTTAGTGGATTTGGCGGCCATCAAAAGTCTGCCGAAAAACAAGGTTGTGATTGTCTCGACCGGCTCTCAGGGCGAAAATATGTCGGCGTTGTACCGCATGGCATTTTCTACTCACAAGCAGGTGGATATAGTGGCAGGTGACCGGATTATTATTTCTGCCTCCGCCATCCCCGGCAATGAGAAAGCGGTTTCCCGGATTATCAATGAGTTGTATCGCAAGGGCGCGGATGTGGTGTATGAAAAGAGTGAAGGTCTCCACGTATCCGGTCACGCATGTCAAGAGGAATTGAAAATTGTTCACGGTTTGGTAAAACCCAAGTTTTTCTTGCCCATCCACGGAGAACAGCGGATGTTGCAAATTCATGCGAAATTGGCCCAGAGCATGGGCATGAATCCCAAGAACACAGTGATTGGCGAAATCGGCAGTGTGTTTGAACTGACGGCGAAGACCTGCAAACTCAACGGTACGGTTCCTGCAGGAAAAGTCTTTGTAGATGGCGCCGGTGTGGGGGATGTAGGGAGTGTGGTGTTGCGCGACCGGAAACATTTGGCCCAAGACGGCATGGTGGTGGTTTGCGTGAATATCAGCGGTCAGGATGGCGGTATTATCTCTGGCCCGGACATTATCACCCGGGGATTCATCTATGTAAAGGAATCCGAGGATTTGATGGAAGAACTTCGGGAAGTAGTAATCGAGGCCATTGAACGGTGCGGACGTAAACGGAATCGGGATTGGGCTGCGATTAAATCGGCCATAAAAAACGATTTGTCCGGATATTTGTATAAGACCACAAAGCGGAATCCCATGATTTTGCCGGTTATTATGGAGATTTAAAGCAGGAAAATACAGCGCCACCCTTGCAAAGGGGTGGCGTTTGTGCTTTAATGAAGAAGAACGGACGACAGAGATAGAGGAGAGTGCCCATGGAAATTTACTTTGCTCCCATGGAAGGGTTAACGGATAGTGTTTACCGCCGTTTACATCATCAATATTTCGGCGGTGTGGATAAGTATTTTATGCCATTTCTTTCTCCCACCATGCATCATAGCCTGACCCAAAAGGAAATCCGGGAATTGCCGTACGCAGGCGATGAGACATTGATTGCAGTCCCTCAGATTTTGACGAAAAATCCCGAGGATTTTTTATGGGCGGTAGATCAGTGTGGGCAGTTGGGGTATGGGGAAGTAAACCTGAATTTAGGATGCCCCTCCGGAACTGTGGTGGCAAAGGGGAAGGGAGCAGGGATGTTGGCAGACCCGGACGGTCTTGCCAAATTCTTTGACCGGATTTTTGAGAAAACGTCGTTGCCGATTTCCGTAAAGACCCGTCTGGGGATTGGAAAAGCAGAGGAATTTCCAAAATTACTGGATATTTTCAATCAATATCCCATTTCCTGTCTGACGGTGCATCCCCGGGTGCGCAGTCAGTTTTATGATGGCAGTGTGGATATGGAAATGTTCCGCTATGCTTATGAAAACACGAACTTAAAACTTTGCTATAATGGGGACATTACCTCATTACAGCAGTTGAGGGAAATCCAAGAGACATTTCCCCGTCTGCATGGAGTTATGATTGGCAGAGGCTTTTTGGCTGACCCCGGTATGTTATGTCCCCAAGGGACGGACGTTGGGAAAATAGAGGCGTTTACCCGGGAATTGCTGGAGACTTATTTGGCGCTGTTTGGCGGGAGTCGGAATGCCATGTTCCGGATGAAGGAGCATTGGAGTTTTCTGCACAAACGATTTGCGGGAACAGAGGAACTGTGGAAAAAACTTCGAAAGACAACGGATTTAGAGGAATACCGTCGACTTACCGCATTGTTTTTTACTTAAAATGGAAAATTGGAGTTTTGGACAGTCCGTCCAAAACTCCAATTTATTATTTGTATTTGGCAACATCTTTCCGAACCAGCGCCCGGTGTAATTTTGCCTGGGCTAAGACAATGTCTGTTTTGGAAGCGCCTTGATGATTCAAAACGGACTGGGCATTCTGCTGGGAACGCTCCGCACGGGGAACGTCAATCTCATTTGCCCATTCAAAGGTGGTGGGCACCAATGTGACAATGCCGTCAATCACGGACAGCATTCCGCCGATGCAGGCGCCATAGCGGATTTCCCCTTCTAATTTTATAGTTGCCCGACCCATGCCGAGAGGTACAACGCAGTTGATATGTCCTGCCATAATACCAATGTCGCCGGAGGTAGAGCGCACAATCAACTCCAAAGCCTGACCTTCAAATTTGAGGCCGTCCGGGGTGACGATTTTTAGGGTAAAGGCATTCATTTCGTTTGCTCCTTCCACTTTGCCACCACATCGTCGATGGTACCGGCATAGAGGAAGCAAGATTCGGGAATCTGGTCATGTTTGCCTTCGATAATTTCTTTGAAACCGCGCACGGTCTCTTTCAGGGGGACATAAACACCCTGATAACCGGTAAATTGCTCTGCCACATGGAAAGGTTGGCTTAGGAAACGTTGTACTTTTCTTGCCCGGTTGACGGTGCGCTTGTCTTCTTCGGACAGTTCATCCATGCCCATGATCGCAATAATATCCTGCAATTCACGATAACGCTGAAGAATTCTTTGGGTTTCCCGCGCAACTTCGTAATGCTCAAGTCCTACAATATCGGGAGACAAAATACGAGATGTGGAATCAAGAGGATCCACCGCAGGATAAATACCCAAGGATGCGATGGAACGAGAAAGAACAGTGGTAGCATCCAGATGGGCGAATGTGGTTGCGGGAGCAGGG
>JAZKZB010000159.1:0-2161 GCA_045612425.1 Faecousia sp. | reverse complement strand
GATGGTGATCAGTTTGGTTTTTTCGTTAATAGCAGACCGAATGCCATCGTAGTCAAAACTACCATCAGCAAGCAGATCAACCTGCCGGTAAGACACACCATACTCAGCCAGAGAACAAGGACTGGGACGAATGCCGATGACCTCTTGCAAGGTGTCATAGGGAAGTCCTACGGGGGAAAGCAACTCATCCCCGGGGAGTAGATTTGCGCTCAGTGCCACCGTCAATGCGTGAGTTCCGCAGGTGATTTGAGGGCGTACTAAGGCGGCTTCGGTGTGGAACACATCGGCATAAACCCGTTCCAGATTATCCCGACCGAAATCGTCGTAGCCATAGCCGGTTGAGGCTACAAAGCAGGCGGCAGACACCCGATTCTTTTGCATGGCGGAAAGAACCTTGGCTTGGTTGTATTCCGCAATCTGGTCAATTCGGTTGAATCGCTCCTGCAATGTTTGAATGGTTTTCTCTCCGTAGGTGTACACAGCGGGGGAGATGCCCATATTTTGATACAGTTCCAGTAATGCATCCATATTAAGATTCCTCTTTCTTCACGGTATTGAGTATTTGGTCAGCCAGGGAGTTAAGAACCTCGGGGTGGGTGACAATGAGCCCGGTCTCGTCGTCTCCCAAGAGCAGTAAGGTGTCTCCGGAATGGATGTTAAAGAAATCTCGCGCTTCTTTTGGAATCACAATCTGTCCCCGGTCGCCGACTTTGGCAGTACCGAAAACCTTTTGGCGGTTTTGTTTACCCAATAAGTGTTTTCCACCGGCCATAAGAACACTCCTTTCACACTTTTCATACTTTTCACACACGCGAATTATAACGAAAACCGCCCCGGTTGTCAAGTCCGGAGCGGTATTTTCTGGTAAAAATTCAGTCATTCCGTCTGCGCCCGAAGAGCAAAATCAAACGGAGCAGTTGGGCAAGGGAAACGGCCAAAGCGGCCACATAAGTCATGGCGGCGGCGCTTAGGGTTTTTCGGGCGCCATATTGCTCATCATCGGAAAGCAATCCGCTGCTTTCAATGGCCTGCATTGCCCGACGGCTGGCGTTGAATTCCACCGGCAAAGTAACCAACTGAAAGACTACGGAAAGTGCGAAGCAGGCAATGCCCAAGTATAAAAAAGTAAAGGAATATTCACCGCCGATGCCAAATAGTAAACCCAGCAAAATCAAGGGCATGGCCAGGCGGCTACCAATATTGGTAATGGGGATAATGGCGGCGCGAAGTTTAATGGGTGCATAGTCTTTGGCGTACTGTACTGCGTGACCGGCCTCATGGCAGGCAACCCCGATGGCTGCCACGGAAGGACTGTCATATACATTGTCCGATAGGCGGATTACGTTGCTTTTTGGGTCATAATGGTCGGTTAGGTTTCCGTGTACCCGTTCAATTCTTACACCGGAAACGCCGTTGGCGGATAAAACCCTTTGCGCAGCATCGGCGCCGGTTATGCGGTGCAGGGAGATTTGTTTGGAATATTTTTGAAATGTGCTGTTGACCTTGGTACTTGCAATGATAGAAAGCAAAATGCAAGGCAGGACAAGATAGAAATATGTCCAGTCAAAACCATAGAAATAGGGCATGGCAATACTCCTTTTCGTTTCTTATTGTTTATTATATCCCAAAAGATTGAAAAATGGTTATGTTTTTGTAAACGATTCTTCTTTCAAATACCCATTCAGGTAAGCGAGGACCGCTTTTTTGTCTGCTGACCATAGGGGAGCAATCAAGTTTTTCTTCGCCCCGTCTCCGGTGATGCGGTGCACCACTACATGAGGCGGTACAAGAGCAAGACACTTTTTGAGAAGGTGGGCGTAGCCTTCCAATGTCAGGCATTGGAACAGACCGGCTTCATAGTCCTGTTCCAGAGCCGTGCCTTTGAGCACATGGAGCAAATGAAATTTCACGCCGTCAGTTCCGGCGTTCATCACTTCCTTGACGGTTTGCAACATAATTTCTTCCGTTTCCCCGGGCAGACCGAAAATGATATGGGTCACCACATGGATGCCTGCGTTTTTTAACCGCTTTACCGCATCATAATACACTTCTGTGTCATAGCCTCGACCAAAAGCCCTGGCAGTTTCGTTGTGGATGGTTTGCAGACCCAGTTCCACGAAGATTGGTTTTTCCCGATTCAAGGTTTCCAAAAGGGAAATTA
>JAZKZB010000158.1:0-3501 GCA_045612425.1 Faecousia sp. | reverse complement strand
CCGGGAAATGTTCAAAGAACTGTGCGAATCCATCGGCGAACCCGTCATCCCGTCGGAAATCACCTACTCCATTGAGGAAGCAAAGGAAGCGGCTTTGCGCATCGGTTATCCGGTTGTACTTCGCCCTGCTTTCACCTTAGGTGGCACCGGTGGCGGCTTTGCCTATAACGAAGAAGAACTGATTGAAATAGGCTTAAATGCCTTCAAACTTTCCCCTGTACATCAGGTTTTAATTGAAAAATCCGTAAAAGGCTATAAGGAAATCGAATTTGAAGTTATGCGTGACGGAGCGGACCACGCCATCACCATCTGTGGCATGGAAAACATTGACCCCGTAGGTGTCCACACCGGCGACTCCTTGGTGGTTGCTCCCATTATGACCTTGAGCGAGCATGACCAAAAAATGCTCAATGACTCTGCTATCAAACTCATTCGGGAACTGAAAATTGAAGGTGGCTGTAACGTGCAGTTTGCCTTAAACCCCCATTCCTCGGAATACTACCTGATTGAAGTCAATCCCCGGGTATCCCGTTCTTCCGCTTTGGCCTCCAAAGCCTCCGGCTACCCCATTGCCAAAGTCACCGCCAAAATTGCGGTAGGTATGACCTTGGATGAAATCAAAATCGCCAATACCACTGCCGCTTTTGAACCCAAACTGAATTATGTCATCACAAAACTCCCTCGGTTCCCCTTCGATAAATTCACCTCCGCTACCAATGTGCTGGGAACGCAGATGAAGGCCACCGGCGAAGTGATGGGCATCGGCTCTACTTTGGAAGAATCCCTGCTGAAAGGCATTCGTTCCCTGGAAATTGGCGCAAACCATATCTATCACAACAAATTTGACAATATGAGCGTGGAAGAATTACTGGACTATATCAAGCAATTCCGCTCCGACAATATTTTTGCCATTGCGGAACTGTTCTACCACGGTGTCAGCATAGAAACAATTCACGAAATTACGCAAATTACCCCCTATTTCCTGGAAACCATTAAGCGCATTGTAGACATGGAAGAAACACTGAAAGTCAACGTTCGGAATATCGACACGCTGACTGCAGCCAAAAAAATGGGCTTCAGCGACAAATATATTGCCCGGATGTGGAACTGCACGGAACTGGATGTATACAATCTGCGGAAAGAGAATCATCTGTTCCCCGTATTCCGCATGGTGGATACCTGCCATACCGGTGCTTATATCCCCTACTTCTATTCTTCCTACAGCGGAGAAAACGCTTCCGTATTGACCCAGAAGAAAAAAATCGTGGTGTTAGGCGCAGGCCCCATTCGTATCGGCCAAGGTGTAGAATTTGATTATTCCACCGTCCATTCGGTTATGACCATTAAAAAGGCTGGCTACGAAGCCATTATCATTAACAACAACCCCGAAACCGTTTCTACTGACTACACCACTGCAGACAAACTGTACTTCGAGCCTCTGACCCCCGAAGATGTCATGAACATCATCGAGTTTGAGAAGCCCGAGGGTGTGATTGCCTCCTTAGGCGGTCAGACCGCCATCAATCTGGCCCATCCTCTGATGGAACGGGGCGTCAAAATCATCGGCACCGATTGCGCTGCCATTGAGCGCGCTGAAAATCGCGACCTCTTCGAAAAGATCCTTCGGGAATTAAATATTCCCCAGCCCAAGGGTCGCGCTGTCACCAAGATTGAGGACGGCATTGCTGCCGCCAACGAAATCGGCTATCCCGTGCTGGTTCGTCCCTCCTTTGTGCTGGGTGGCCGCGCTATGCAGATTGTTGCCAAAGACGAACATCTGCGCCACTACCTGAAGACCGCCGTTGAAATCGACGAAGACAAGCCCGTTCTGGTGGATAAGTATATCGTCGGTAAGGAAGTGGAAGTTGACGCCATCTGCGATGGGCAGGACGTCTTCGTTCCCGGTATCATGGAACTGGTAGAACGCACCGGTGTTCACTCCGGCGACTCCATCTCCGTATACCCCACCTTCTCCATTTCTGATAAGGTGAAGGGCATTATCCTCCAGTACGCCAAAAAACTGGGTCTGGGCATCGGCATTGTGGGTCTTTACAACATCCAGTTTATCGTAGATAAGAACGATAATGTTTATATCATCGAAGTCAATCCCCGTTCTTCTCGTACGGTTCCCTTCCTCAGCAAGGCTACCGGTTACTCTCTGGCAGACATTGCCACTGAAGTCATCCTGGGTAAGAGCCTGAAAGAGCAGGGCATCTTCCGTCTGTACCCCGAGGAAAAGGAACGTTACTACGTCAAAGTCCCCGTCTTCTCTTTCAATAAAATCAAGGGTCTGGACGCTTATCTATCCCCCGAAATGAAATCCACCGGTGAAGCCATCGGCTATGACGATACCCTGCACCGGGCTATGTACAAGGCACTCGTTGCCTCCGGCATGAATCTGCAAAACTACGGCACGGTCATCGTGACTTTGGCCGACGAGGATAAGGAGGAAACCCTGCCTCTGGTTCGTCGGTTCTATGAAATGGGCTTCAATATTGAAGCGACCATCGGCACTGCCAACTATCTGAAGGAGCATGGCATCCGTACCCGTGTACGGGGCAAATTGTCCGAGGGTAGCGAGGAGATCCTGGATTCCATCCGCGCCGGCTATGTAAGTTACGTGATCAACACCCGCGCCATCATGTCCGGCATCCACTATGAGGATGGCGAATATATCCGCCGATGCGCTGTTGAAAACGGTGTAACACTGTTCTCCAACCTGGATACTGTCCGCATCGTGCTGGACGTTTTAGAAGAGATCACCAACAAGGTCTCCACCATCGACGCCAAGTAATAAAGCATCTCAATGTAGCCGGAGCGCTTCCACGCTCCGGCAATACACAAGGAGAAAACCATGAAACAAAGCACTTTCAAAATCTTGTCCAATATCCCGCTGACGGACAGCGTGTACCAAATGGTTTTGGCCGGAGATACCTCCGCCATTACTGCTCCGGGGCAATTTGTAAACATTTTGCTGGATGGAAACTTTTTGCGCCGTCCCATTTCCGTATGCGACTATGATGAAACCACCTTAACCATTGTGTATAAAGTAGTCGGCAAAGGCACTGCGCAAATGAGCCGTATGGGCGCAGGAACGGAATTGGACATTCTGACCGGCTTGGGCAATGGCTATGATTTAACCCTTTCCGGTGACCACCCCGTGTTATTGGGTGGCGGCGTAGGTGTTCCTCCTATGTATCATCTGTGTAAAAAACTACTTGCCCAGGGCAAGCAAGTTTCCGTGATTTTGGGCTTTAACACCCAATCGGAATGTTTCTACGAAAGCCAATTCAAAGACTTAGGCGCCTCCGTCACCGTTACCACGGTAGACGGTTCTTACGGCAAAAAGGGATTCGTTACCGATTCCCTGCCGGACCAATACACCTATTTCTACACTTGTGGTCCCGAGCCTATGCTAAAAGCCGTTTATAAGGCCACCGCCACCTCCGGCCAAATGAGTTTTGAAGAACGAATGGGTTGCGGTTTTGGCGCTTGTATGGG
>JAZKZB010000157.1:0-2923 GCA_045612425.1 Faecousia sp. | reverse complement strand
AATTGCCAGCATGGCGGTCTTGTCCTCGGGATTGGGGATGTGGTTGGGGAAATTTCCGTCGGGTTCTAAATAACGACTGCCGGTGGTGTCAGCGCCTAACGGTTTGAGCACTTTATCAACAAAGAATCCGCCTGCGCCGTTACCGGCATCTACCACAATGCGGAAACCGGACAAGGGCTGATCTTCTCCCGTGGCTGTGCGGATTTTATCCGCCAGAATGGAGGCGTAGGTATCCATAAATTCGCCATTTTCCAAGCGTCCCATGGGCAGACCGGTGGATTGTGTGCTCTCGGCAAAGGACAGAATTTCCTTAATATCCTTGCTTTCCAAACCACCGTCAGGGGTGAAGAATTTAAAGCCGTTGCGATTGAAAGGCAGGTGGCTGGCGGTAATCATCACTGCGCCGTCAAAGGAATAGCCTTCCGTAACAGTGGACATGAACATAGCAGGTGTGCTGGCCATGCCGAAATTTGTTACGCATAGGCCTTCGTTGACCATGCTTTGGCAAATCCAGTTGCACAAAGTTTCACCGGATAAACGGGAATCCCGACCCACGCTGACACGCAGATTCTTCTTTCCGGTTTTGTTAGAAAGCCAAATGGCAAAACCTCTGCCGATGTCCCGGCAGGCCTGCTCTGTTAAGTTGATATGCTGACCTTCTATGCCTTCTAAGGCGACGCCTCGAATGTCGCTTCCGTTTTGCAGTTTTTTATAGTCCATGGGAATCCTCCTTGTGTACGAGTTTTTCTTTTGAGCCATCAGGGCGGACAATATAGGTGTTCTCTAAGTGACCGACTAAACTGGCTCGAAAGGATGCAATGTATTGTTTTCTCAACATGTCCCGTTCTGCGATTTCTTCCGGAGTAAGACCCTCAGTCTTGGCCTTTTTCGCCAGTTCATTGATTCTGGCAATGACGATGTCCATTTCCATAATCCATACCTCACAAATTGTTTTATTGATTATATCACAGGTTTTTGTGAATGGGAAGAAGTTTTTCTTGTCTATGGCAAAAGATTGTCGTATAATATAAGAAATGAAGGAGGTGGCAGGCATGAAGATAGGAATTATTGGTGGTGGTGCTTCGGGTATGTGCGCGGCCCTAAAGGCATCTGAAAATCCCAATGCGGAGATTTTGCTTTTTGAGCGCCAATCTCGCGTGGGAAGAAAATTACTGGCGACCGGTAACGGGCGGTGCAATATCACCAATGCCACGATGGATGGGGTTCATTATCATGGGCAGGACGCTACCTTTTCTTCTTTTGCGCTGAAACAGTTCTCTGTTGAAAAAACTTTGCAATGGTTTGCGGATTTAGGGTTGCTGACAGTAAAAGAAGCCAGCGGACGGGTGTATCCGTATTCGGATCAGGCCAATTCGGTGGTGGATATTCTTCGCTTTGCATTGGCAAAACCAAATATCCAAGTGTTGACCGGTTGTGAAGTATCCCGGATTCGAAAGACGGAATTGGGTTTTCAAGTATTTACAGATGCGGATACCTACTTGTGCGATAAGGTAATTGTTGCTTGCGGTGGACTTGCCGGCACAAAGTTGGGTGGTTCTATGGCGGGTTATAAATTGTTGAAATCTTTCGGACATAGCATTACAAGGCTCCGTCCGTCGTTGGTGCAGGTGAAAAGTGACTGGAGTGGTTGTGTAGCGCTTAAGGGTGTGCGTGCCAATTGTAATGCGCAGTTATGTCTGGATGGGCAGGTGCTTTGTCAAAGCACTGGGGAACTCCAATTTACGGAGTATGGCCTCTCCGGACCGGTGATTTTTGAAATCTCCCGGGATGCCTGCCAAACATCCGGGGAATGGACTTGCAGGTTGGATTTTCTACCCGGTTTTGGAGAGACGGAACTGCTTGCGGAACTTTTCCGGCGAAAAGACCGGTATGCATCGGCCGAAGAAATTCTTACGGGTATGTTACATAATCGTCTGGGTAGAGTGTTGATGTCTGCAGCAGGTATCCATGGGCAAAGAAACGGTGCGTCACTGACAGAGGCAGAATTAAAAGAAGTATGCCGATTGATAAAAGGTTTGGAAGTTAATATAACAGACACCTTGGGTATGGACAGTGCGCAGGTAACGGCAGGTGGTGTAGTGACCGATGAATTTTCAACCGAGACCATGGAAAGTGCTTTGGTTTCAGGATTGTATGCCTGCGGGGAAGTGCTGGATGTAGACGGAGACTGTGGTGGATATAATTTGCAGTGGGCGTGGAGTTCCGGCTATCTTGCAGGGAAATGCGCCGGTGAGGTAGGAAAATGATACGGATTCGTGATATTTCCATGGCGCCTTGCCATGATGTGAATCAACTTCTCTTTGAGGCGTCAAAACTCTTGCGGATTTCCCCCTCTCAGATTCGCAGTGTTAATTTAGTACGACGTTCTGTGGATGCCAGAAAGAAACCGGATGTGCGGATTATTTATACGATTGATGTGACGGTTTCCGGAAATGAGAACAAGATATTAAAGCAGTCCGGTTGTAAACGGGCGCAGATTGCGAAAATCGAATACTATGTGCCACCCAAAACGGATAAGTTGCCGGAGAAACGACCGGTTGTGATTGGATTTGGTCCGGCAGGGATGTTTGCCGCATTGATATTGGCAAGAGCAGGATGGAAACCATTGGTGTTGGAACGGGGAGAGTGCGCGCAGACCCGACATGAAAAGGTTCAGCAGTTTTTTCAGACCGGGCAGTTAGACGAAATCAGCAATGTTCAGTTTGGAGAGGGGGGCGCCGGTACTTTCTCTGACGGGAAATTAAATACCGGTGTTCACAATGTGCGCATTGGATGGATTTTACAGCAATTTGTAAAATTCGGGGCGCAGGAAGAAATTTTGTTTGATGCCAAACCCCATATCGGAACGGATGTTTTGCTTCAAGTGGTGCAGAATTTACGAGAAGTCGGAGGCCAAGCGGTC
>JAZKZB010000156.1:0-2746 GCA_045612425.1 Faecousia sp. | reverse complement strand
CGATTTCCCACGGGAAATCGGTCGTCTTCATCTGCAAAAAGGAACCCCAGATAAATCAAGGGGTTCCTTTTTCTTTACATTTTACTGCGCACTATGCTTTCATCCGGAATGCTGGGAATACCGCCGGAAAACTCCGTAGACAAACTGGCTGCCGTAGATGCGAACTGTCCTACTTCTTTCAGTTGAATTTCAGAAAGGGTTGCGGGATGCTGTCCCAACGCTAAGAGTCTGCTCACCGCGCTTCCTCCAAAGATATCCCCTGCGCCGGTGGTATCAACGGGTCTGACCTCAGGACAAGACACATAACAACAAGCCGTTTTATTCTTCAGGTATGCCCCTTTCGGGCCAAGGGTGACCATTGCGAGAGACACACCAAATTCATTCAGCAGTTTATCTGCTCCCTCCTCAGGAGTGCAGTCAAAGAGAAATTCTACTTCCTCATCGCTAATCTTTACCACATCCGCCTGGTGCAATCCCCATAGCAACTGGCGCTTGCATTCTTCCAAATCCTTCCACAAGGGCTTGCGGAGGTTGGGATCATAAGTAATCAATTTTCCTTTTTCTTTTGCGTACGCCACAGCCTTTTGGGTTGCTGTGCGGGCAGGTTCATCGGTTAAAGACAAAGTGCCGAAATGGAACACCTTTGCTTCATCAATGAGACTGACATCCAATTCCTCAAAAGTAATTTGGGTATCTGCACCGGGTTTCCGGGCAAAACTGAAAGAACGGTCTCCGGAATCATCAAAAGTAACGAATGCCAAAGTGGTAAAGAAATTCTCATCCACGACTAAGCCCTTGGTTTCAATCCCTGCGTTGCGCAAAGTACCGATGAGCATCTTCCCAAAAGCGTCCTCGCCTACCTTGCCCAACAATGCGGTTTGATAGCCATATTTCGTTAACGCCGCCAGAAAATTGGCCGGCGCACCGCCGGGGTGGGCAGCCATGGTGGGATATCCGTCAGCATCCTGACCAACGCAAGCAAAATCAATGAGCAATTCGCCCAAAGCCACTACATCCATATTCTCTCTCCTTATTTGGCAACGGGATATTCGTTGCACAGCAAACGGTAGGGCGCTTCGTCTTCCTCGATGGTGGGAAAACGTCCCATAAGGGGATTAAACCGATTGTCGGTGTTGTCATCATTGCATTGGCTAACTTCTCCCAGCAACACCGGCCCGGTTCCTTCCTCTACCGCAAAATCGTGGTACAAGAATTGTTGCACATGAATACTCTCACCGGGAGTCAAGCGAATCTGCGTACCGGCGGGAACGGTATAAGTTCTTCCATCCGTATGTACGGTGACATCCGATTCGTAATCAATTTCTTCATTGGGCAGAGAATTATACACACGAATCAGCACATTTCCACCGCCACGGTTAATAATATCCTCTGTTTTGTACCAATGGAAATGGTTGGGCGCATACTGTCCTTCTTTCAGGTATAGCAATTTCTCTGCATAGACCTTGGGATACTTGTCTGCCATAGCCCGATTGCCATTGCGAATGGTAATCAGGGAAAAGCCCATTTTATCAAAATCTCCCATGCCATAATCCGTAATATCCCATCCCAGCATGCAGTCCCGAACTTCATCATATTCGTGACCGATTTCCTGCCATTGTTCCGGAGTAAAATGGCAAAATGGGGGCAAATAGCAGTGATGGGTTTCGCACATAGCCTCCAATTCTTTTAAGGCCTTGTTAATTTCAGAACGTTTCATAAAAATGCCTCCGTATGTAATCTTTTACAAGTAAATTATACTTCTTGCCTTTCGGAAAGTCAACGAAAATCCTCTACCATGCGTTATCCCTACACTTCCAGTGTCATCCCATCATGGCAGATATAAATTTGCATAAGATGGTCCTTGGCAAATTGAGCAACATAGGATTGGCAGGCTTCCAAATTGTTAAGAATCTCCCTGCCATGGTGATTGAAACAAAGTGTCCTTACGTTGTGTTCTTTCGCAAAGTTGCAGACATCTGCAACCTTGTGATGGCCGGTTTCCATAATCAACACGTCACAACCATCTTCCATCAAACAAGAAAGTTCCTCCGGAGATTTCACGTCACCGGAATAAACCACTTTCTTTCCACCGCCAAGAATCTGAAAAGAAAAAGAACGCCAGATTCCATCTTCCGGAATGCCTAAGTGCTGATTATGGCAAGCAGAAACAGATACATTTTCATCTTGATAAAGTTCCCCGTCTTGCAAGGGGTGCTCCAGGAGTTTCAGGGCGCATTCCGAGCCCGTACGCAACGGAGAAATCTTCAAAATCGCCTGCAAAATTTCATGGTCGGGGAAAAATACATCCAATTTTGTATCACCGTTGGTAAGATATTGTTTGTGCATATAACCATTTTTATCTAAGGCAAAAAAGAGATTCGCCAAACCGCCGATATGATCAATATGAGGATGGGATACAAACAAAGCCCGTGTCTTTCTCGGGTTTAAATCCGATCTTGTATGGGCGGCATAAGCGCATCCTTCCCCTGCATCAAACCAATAATAATCCCCTTGCTCCACTATGAGAGAACAATGATGCCGACCCGGCATAGGCTCTGTACCGGAACATGTACCTAAAAAATGAATTTTCATTCTCTTTTCCCCTTTTCATTTTTTACTATTATAGACAAATCGCGAAAAAAAAGCAAGTGGTTTGCACGGCTTTCCACGGGCGAAAAGCATGCCGCTGGCATGCTTTTTGACACCATTTCAAGTACATACCTGCAAAAGAAAAACAGCGATAGCA
>JAZKZB010000155.1:0-2134 GCA_045612425.1 Faecousia sp. | reverse complement strand
ACATTTCATTTTCGGTTATTTGATATCATACCTTCTGTCGTGATGATTGGAAAATCAAGGGTCATACCCTTTGAGAAGGTTGGATAAGTTAAAAAGAGTGGGTGGATATTTGATTAATTGAATGATTTCTGTTGATTCTTGAAGGGACAGACCCTTCAAAATGCAACGGGAATATCTGGGGTTGGACCTTTGGAAATGTGTAATTTTTAGACGATTAGTTTGCCTTTTGTTGTTTATCTGCTAGAAATAAAATTTTGTGAAGATTCGCTTGCATTCTTCAGATGGTTTGCGCAGTTCCCTTGGGATTGAGTTCCGCCGGCGGGCGGATAGAAGTGGGGATCCGTCGTTGTCTGCGATGAGATTTTAGGGAGTCCGTCTGGAACTTCAGGGGAGGGACCCCAAGAAGAGTGGAAATTTGATTACGGTATTGTGCTATTTTTGCGGATAGTTTGATTTTGGCGTTTTTGCGGTTTCGGGATGGGGTTGGGATAGTACGGTTGCGGGCGACGTCTTTGTTGTCCCTTCCGGATGACGAGGTTTTGGGGAAGAAGTCCCAGGGATAAACCCTGAAAAGAATGCTAATTTTGGTGTGATACTGCAGTGTGGAATAGTATCTCGTTGGAACTGTGGTATAATGCTTACAAATGCGAGATGGTATGCACAGACAAAACAGAACGGTTCTTGTGGTTATCGTGGGGACTTCCCCGGCCGTTTTGACGGAAACGGTATGGGTGTGACTAAAGATGGAAATGTATGTTTGCAAAACGTCTGCACTTGTTATATAATGCAGACATTTTGTTTAGGAGGTTTATGTCAGTCACACGTTCCAAAAAAGAACTTCAGGGAATATTTTCCGTGTCCGATGCCGCCATGCATGGGATGTCGAGGACGTCTCTGTCAAAAGCCGAAAGGGCAGGGGAAATAGAGCGCATAGCCCGCGGTATCTACCGAAAGCCGGATGCTCCGCATATCCCTTACCCTGAGATAGAAATACTGTTGAAGCGCAAGACGCGGTTTGTGGTGGCTCTTCAATCTGCGCTGAGGCTCCACAATTTCACAACCGCAATGCCATCTTCTCTATGGATAGCTCTTTCTCGCGGCGGGCGTGTTCCGTCTGTGGATTTCCCTCTGGACCATGTTTTTCTGTCGGGTGCGTCGTGGACATACGGCATACAGACAATCGATTCTCACGGGTTGTCAATCCCCGTGTTTTCTCCGGCCAAAACCGTCGCAGATATTTTCAAGTTCCGCAACAAGATTGGTCTGGATGCGGCAATCGAGAGTCTCCGGGAAGGCCTTCGCAAGAATCTTTTTGACGTAAGCGAGCTTCTCGGCGCCGCTAAGGTCAATCGGGTCGAGAATATCATCACTCCATACGTAGAGGCTCTGATATGAAAAATTTGGCTGATTCGGTTTTGGCACGGTTGCGAAATTTTGCAAAAGCCCGCAATCTCATATACAATGAGGTTCTTATGCGGTATATTCTCGAGCGCATTTTCTACAGAGTGGGAGCTTCGGAACATGCCGGGAAACTCATACTCAAAGGAGGAAATCTGTTTGTGTTTTGGCAGAATGGATTTGATTTCCGTCCAACTATGGATGCTGAAATCGCTTTTTGAATTCGATGGCAAAGTGCTGGGGGAAGCGATCTTCAAAACATTCAAACGACGGAATCGCACAATACCTGGCAACCTACCGGTGATATTTACGCCGGAATTTCATGAAAGCAAGCTAAAACAAAAACAGTGGACGGCTTTTTTGCGGAAATCGCGGCTTGATGTCGGTGACAAATCGTTGTCTGACATTATTGCCGAGATTGCTGAATTTCTGATGCCACTGTTGAAGAAATGCCGCAGTTCGGATATTTGAGTTTTCAGCAGGGGGCAATTGGAACTGTGGTATAATGTTTACAAATGCGAGATGGTATGCACAGACAGAACAGAACGGTCCTTGTGGTCGGCATGGGGACTCCCCCTGCCGTTTTGACGGAAACGGTATGGGCTTTGTTTCGTAATATGAAGGATGCAAGCCTATTTATGACAGCAAAAATGCTATAATTTGCAGCCTACCTATAAGATGGTGAAAGGATGCTGATAGCATAATCCACAACTATATTGCCGCATGTGAAGCAATG
>JAZKZB010000154.1:0-7585 GCA_045612425.1 Faecousia sp. | reverse complement strand
CAAGTAATAGAACTCGGCTCCGATTTAACAAAAAATAAGAATGGAAACATCTATACTCTGACCATTATCGGCCAAGTGGAAGGCCACCAGGTTCTGCCTGAAAATTGCAAGACCACAAAGTACGAACACGTGCTTCCTTTGCTTGCAGGAATTGAAGAAAGTGAGGAAATTGATGGTCTGCTTCTCCTGCTCAATACAGTTGGCGGTGATATTGAAGCAGGCCTTGCCATTGCGGAGATGATTGCCGGCATGAAAAAGCCCACAGTATCTCTTGTGCTGGGCGGAGGGCACTCTATTGGCATTCCATTGGCAGTTTGCACCAAGCGTTCTTTTATTACACCTACGGCCAGTATGACGGTGCACCCGGTAAGGATGACGGGATTGGTAGTCGGCGCGCCGCAAACATTTCGTTATTTCCAAAGAATTCAGGAGCAGATATGTGAATTTGTTACTTCCAATTCGAAAATATCAAAACCGGAATTTGAACGTTATATGATGGCTACCGGAGAGATTGCCACAGATGTTGGCACGATTTTGTATGGTAGAGAGGCGGTGGCTTCGGGGCTGATTGACCGATTAGGTGGTCTGAACGATGCGCTAAGTGCCTTGCATAAAATGATTGCAAAACAGCAGGCAAAGACTTCTGATGGGAAACAACCGTAAGTTTTTAAGAAAAAGGGTGGCATTTTTTTGCATTGTGTGTTATGATAATTAAATAAATGGGGAAGGGGGCGCACTATGGACTGGAATGCTTTGAGTAGTTTTCTTTTCGGCTTGATTTCCGGTGCCGCAGAATTTTTTCCAATTTCGGCCCATGCCCACCAATCCTTGTTTGTTAATGTGACCGGATTGCCCACAAATGGGTTATATTTTATGCGTTTATTTTCCCATATTGGCGCTCTGCTTGCAGTATTTACGGCGGTGAAACCCCAGTTAGACCGTTTTCGCAGAGAGAAAAAATGGATGGCAATACCGATTAGACGCAGGCGAAGACAACCTAACGTAACAACCATATTGGAATACAAATTCTTCCGAATTGGGATGCTCTTTTTGCTGATCTCCTTTCTTTTTCCCTTATTTGTTGATGTTCGCAATTTCCCTTTGTGGGGAATTTGTATTGGCTTGGTGATAAATGGCATATTTTTGTATATTCCTCAGTTTGTGCCCAGTGGCAATAAAGAGGTTGCCTCTTTGTCCATGGCAGATAATTGTTTGTTTGGCCTATTTTCCATGTTGGGACGTCTACCGGGGATTTCCGGGTTCGGCGCAACGGTAAGCATTTTGAAAATCCGTGGTTGCACATGGAAATATGCTGCGGAAATGGCATTGCTTTTGTGCGTTCCCGCAGTTTTGGCATCCGGACTGCTGGACATTTTCCTGATTGTTTCTCATGGGATACCCACATCTGCTCCATATTTGTTTATCGGTGTGCTTTCCGGTGTTGGCGCATTCTTAAGTGGTTATCTGGCCATTCACGGGATTCGTTTTTTGGTTGTGAAAGCGGGTATTTCCGGTTTTTCTTATTATTGCTGGGGTACAGCGTTGCTTACATATTTGATTTATCTTATGTTCTGATTTTGGAGGTCTTTTATGGCGGAAAAGAAACAAAAATCCCACGCTGAAAAAGCCGCTTCGGCAAAAAAGCATTCCGGGAACAGAAAAACCTATGTGAAAAAACCGAAGGATGTTAAGGATTCCAAGACAAAGAATAATCAGGAAACCAAGACCACAATTCCGGTACGCGTGATTACTTCTGCGGTCTGTTTGGTGTTGTTTATTTTGTTTTTGGTAATTTTCTTGAATCCGGAAGGAATTTTGATTGCTTTTTTTAAGGGCTTTCTATTAGGGCTTATTGGTCAAATTGGCTTTTATGTGTCCATACCTGCGTTGCTGTACTTATTTGTGATTCAGGCTTTTAGTTCCAATCGTCCGATTATTATGCGCAGCGTCTGTTTGATCGTATTCATTTTCCTTTGCGGTTGTATATCTCAGTTGACATTGCCTGTGGACAACCTGCCTCAGGGCGCGGCAATTGTGGTTTCGCTGTTTGAAGGCGGTAGCACTGGCGCGACTGCAGGACTTCTTTGCGGTGGCATTGCGTTGCTCATTAAGGGACTTTGTGGTTGGGTCATTTCTTTCTTGATTTTTGTTGTTGCGGCTGTATTTACATTGCTTGCTTCTTTCCAAATTACAATACCCAGTATTATTCGTGCAGTCCAAAAACGGCCACGTGCAGAATGGGAAGATGAAGAACAAGAAGAGGTTCCGGAGCCGGCGGCAGTTTTGGTCAATCATTTGGCTAACAGGCGCATTGAATATCTTGAAAAAAGACGGAATGCTCGGGAACTGGCGGAATCGGATTCCACGGAATCTGCGCAAAATGAATCTACTTCTGTTGCTGTGGAACGTCCCGCAAATAAGCATGTTGATGATTTTATGAGTCAGATTGATTCGGATGTTGAAAAACCGGTGGCTGTTGCAGAGCAGGCTGTTTCTGAGAATGCAGATGTAGATTTGATTCTACCTGAAAAGAAAAAGTTGCCGGACAATACCATTGACATGTCTGATATTCGCAAGGAAATGCTTCCGTTTAAGAAAACAGAAGAAGTTATTCCCTCGGAAAAGGATATTGCCGATACAAAGAAAGAAAAAGTTTCTGCAAAAGATGCAGAAGAATCTGCCGCCCTTGTGGCAGCGGAAATTGCGCAATCTGAGACTGCGATTCCCGTCGTATATGCGTTCCCGCCCATCGATTTACTGAATCGTTCCGGGGAAACATCCGGCGACGGCACGATGGAAATGCGTGAAAATACACGTCGATTAAACGAAACACTGGCAAGTTTCAAAATTGAGGCGAAAATTATCAATGTTACCAGAGGCCCCAGCGTTACACGATACGAAGCAGAACTGGCAAAGGGTGTGAAACTGAATAAGTTGACCACTTGCGCTGACGATATTGCCTTGAGTTTGGGCGCATCCGGTGTTCGTATTGCAGCGGTGCAAGGGAAAATCTCCGTTGTGGGTATCGAAGTGCCCAATCGGGCAGTTACTACGGTCTCGTTACGTGAAGTCATTGATTCCAATGAATTTAACCGCGCGAAATCGAAATCCAGTTTTGCAGTGGGCAAGGACATTGGAGGCAGTTGCATTGTTGGCAATATTGCGAAATTGCCCCATATGCTGATTGCCGGTACTACCGGTTCCGGTAAGTCCGTGTGCATGAATTCCATTATTATCAGTTTGTTGTACAAGGCAAGTCCCGACGATGTAAAACTGATTATGGTAGACCCGAAGATGGTGGAATTGGGCATCTACAATGGGATTCCCCATTTGATGATCCCCGTGGTAACGGACCCCAAAAAAGCGGCCGGTTCCTTACAATGGGCAGTGACGGAAATGATGCGTCGCTATAAGGCGATGTCCGATGTAGGGGTCCGGGATCTGGAATCCTATAACACTTTGGTGGAAGAAGAGGGCGAAGGAACCAGATTACCGCAAATTGTTGTGATTATTGATGAGTTGGCGGACTTAATGTTGGTCGCCGCCAAGGAAGTGGAAGAATCTATTTGCCGTATTGCCCAGATGGGTCGTGCTGCAGGCATCCATTTGATTATTGCAACACAAAGACCCTCTGCGGACGTGATTACCGGGTTAATGAAGGCTAATATTCCTTCGAGAATTGCTTTTGCGGTTGCTTCCGCAATGGAATCCCGGATCATTTTGGATAACCCCGGCGCTGAAAAATTGGTTGGCAAGGGCGATATGCTCTATTATCCCATCGGTACCTCCAAACCACTTCGTGTGCAAGGATGCTTTGTTAGCGATTCCGAAGTGGAAGCGGTTGCAACCTATGTAAAATCTAATTTCACAACTAATTATGACCAGGGCGTCATGGAGGAAATCGAAAAGAAAGCGCAACAGACGGGTTCCGGCAAAGCAACGGCATCCGAACCGGAGCCATCTGCAGACGAACTGGATGGGGACGAAATGTTGCCTGCTGCTGTCGATGTGATTCTGGAAACAGGTCAGGCTTCCGTGTCTATGTTGCAACGTCGTTTAAAATTGGGATATGCCAGAGCAGCCAGAATTGTGGATGAGATGGAGGAAAAGGGGATTGTTGGGCCTTTCCAAGGCAGTAAACCCCGTTCCATCCTGATTACCAAAGAACAATGGCAGGTTATGAAGTCCGGTCAAAACGCGCAGTTAGGCTTTGATGATTTAGATGATAGCAATGGAGACGTGCCGGAAGAAATTTTTTAATCAAAGCAGTTCGCCGTTTTGAAATATTACATCCCATCCGTTTTGGCGGAGGGACAGTAGGAGGAATTTTATATGAGAAACGATAAAGTGAAAAGAATGGTGGGCATTGCCTTGTTGATGGCAGTTGTTGTGGTGCTGCAACTGCTTGGGAGTTTTCGATTCCTTGGCGTAGTGGAACTTTCACTGGTTTTGCTCCCTATTGTGGTTGGCGCTGCGGTCTACGGACCAACTGCCGGCGCTATTCTTGGCGCTACGTTTGGCGTGGTGGTACTTACTCAGCCCGGAACGGTTTTCTTTTATGAAATGAGTGTGGTGGGAACGGTTGTAGTCGTTCTCCTTAAGGGCGCACTCAGCGGATGGATTGCAGGCTTGACTTATAAGGCGATTTCCAAAAAAGCGCCGGTCATAGCAGTAATCCTTTGCGCCACCGTGTGCCCCGTGGTAAATACTGCAATCTTCTTCTTAGGTTGCATGACCTTTTTCTATGCTGATTTGGTTGCGTTTAGCCCTAATGTGGCGCTTTATGTGATTACTACGTTTATTGGCATGAATTTTATTGCAGAGTTTTTATTCAATGCGATTTGTTGCCCTGCGATCCTACGAGTGCTCCACATTGTAAAGAAAAACTAAAAGACATGGCCATCTCACCCGATGCGGAATTCCGCATCGGGTGTTTTGCATATTCCGGCGCCCCGGGTCATAGGCTTGGATAGGAGTGATGCAAATGACATGTGCGTGGGACGCGTTATTGGGGATATTGCCTACGTGGCTAAAACCGGAAGTGGACATGCAGTACAAATCTACATTACAAGAGATACGGCTCAGGTTAAATCACCCGGTGCAACTATGCACCCAAGCCGGCGGTATTTGGTTATCCAGATCTCCTCAAAAAGAGGATTTACAATTCGTGTTGTCAATGGCAAGCAAATACTCTCCATGGGCATCCGGTACTACGAAGGATGGTTATTTAACATCTCTCGGTGGTCACAGGATTGGCATTTGCGGAGAGTGTGTATGCCAAAATGGCGTTATGAGTGGTTTTCGCACCATTACATCCCTATGCATCCGGGTTGCCCGCGACTTCACGGGTATTTCTCCTCATAAACGGGAACTGGGTGGTTCTGTTTTGATAATCGGTCCGCCCGGTAGCGGTAAAACCACACTTCTTCGGGACATGCTCCGCACGGTTGCCAATGAATACGGGGCGGTAACGGTTGTAGACGAGCGTGGAGAACTTTTTCCATTGCAAAGCAACTTCTGTGTAGGAAAACAAATGGATGTGCTGACGGGGTGTACAAAGCCTCACGGCATTGAAATTGCGCTTAAAACTATGAATCCCGGATATATTGGTGTGGACGAGATTACCTCCTACGATGATTGCGTTGCATTGGAACAGATTGCGTGGTGCGGGGTGAAGGTTATGGCTACAGCCCATGCCCACTCCAGACAGGATTTGCTTTCGAGAAAGGTGTATCATCCATTGGTGGAAAAAGACATTTTTGATGAGATTTATGTTTTGCACAAGGACAAGACCTGGCACCGGGAAAGGGGTAAAGGATGAGTATTAAATGGATTGGGGCGTTGCTTATTATTGCCGGTTGCGGTGGCTTTGGATTTCAAATGGCATGGTCTGTGGGAAAGGAGATTAAGGCATTTCGCCAAATGCTTTCTTTGTTAGATTTTCTAAGTTGTGAGTTATCTTATCGCATGACGCCGTTGCCGGATGCAATTCGACTGGCGCTTCCTACTCAAACCGGGTGCATTCGGAGCGTGATGACGCATTTAGTAGAAGAACTGGATAGCCAAATTGCACCGGATGTGGCCAGTTGTATGTCTGCATCGGTGGGGAAAGTGTCAAATATTCCGGCAAGTGTTCGCAGTGTTTTGCTGGAGTTTGGCTCGCTTTGTGGAAATTTTGATTTGGAAGGACAACAACAGGGGTTGCAATATATAAAGCAAATCTGTCGAAATTCCTTAGAGCAATTGGAAGCAAACCGCGTACAGAGAACAAGAAGTTACCAAACATTGGGCCTTTGTACCGGAGCGGCCTTGGCAATTTTGTTTGTTTAAATTATGGATATTGGGTTAATCTTTAAGATTGCGGCCATAGGCATTATCGTGTCGATTTTCAATCAGGTTCTTGCAAGGTCCGGCAGGGAGGAACAAGCCACTATGACTACCTTAGCGGGGTTGGTAGTAGTCCTGATGATGGTTGCGCAGGAAATTGCGGACTTGTTTGATTTGGTGAAATCCTTATTTGATTTTTGATGAGTACTTATTTACAAATGGTGTCACTGGTTTTGGTGACCGTCATTCTTTGCATTGTTCTGAATCGGCAGGGGAAAGACATTTCTGTGCTGCTGACCATTTTAGTCATTTGCGCTGTGCTTGGTGCAGTCGCCACATATTTGCATCCGGTTATTGACTTTGTAACACACTTACAAACAATCGGAAATCTGGATGCAAATGTTATTAGCATTCTTTGGAAAGCGGTGGGGATTGGTCTTTTGGGAGAGATTTCTTCCATGGTTTGTCAGGATTCAGGAAACAGTTCTTTAGGAAAAGCAATTCAGATTATGACGACAGTAACGGTTGTGTGGATGAGTATTCCGCTGATGAATGCATTATTGGATTTAATACAAAAGATTTTGGGGGAAGTATGAGAAGGGTATGGATACTCCTGGCGTTGTTTTTTGTGATAGCAGTTCCGGTGAACGCAACGGAGATTTCTACTCCGGAGCCTCCGGTGGATGCGGTGGAACTTATGCCTGCCCAACAATCCACATTTGGGAAGGATTTGTGGTATGTCATTAAATCTGCCATCGAGAAAATTCAACCGGATTTGGCCGGCGCCGGTAATGTATGTCTCAGTCTGATTGCATCTGTTATGCTGGCATCATTTATTCGTGGATTTTCCGGTAGTTGCGAGAAAATAATCAATCTGGTTTTAGTGGTAACGATTGCGATTATTTTGATATCCGGCTCAAAAACCATGATTTATTTGGGAACACAGACTGTCGAGAAGTTAAGTGATTATGGAAAACTATTACTTCCGGCCATGACCGCAGCCTTGGCTGCACAGGGTGGAATTACATCATCCGCAGCGATATACACCGGTACGATGATATTTGATACTGTCTTATGCGCTGTGATTACGAAGGTGTTGGTTCCCATGGTGTGGGCGTTTCTTGGTCTTTCCGTTGCTTTTCATGCAGTGTCTGAGGAATTACTGGGCAAGATTCGGGACTTCGTGAAATGGAGCATGACTTGGGTCTTGAAAATAATACTGTATGTGTTTACCGGTTAAAGTCGGAGGCCAAGCGGT
>JAZKZB010000153.1:0-20059 GCA_045612425.1 Faecousia sp. | reverse complement strand
TCTTCAATGCCTCGGGTTAGGGCGGGTTGCAGAGAGTCCGGCACTTTTTGAGAAAGGGATAGGCAGAATTGTTCCAGAGAATCCAAACCGGACATAGCGCTGTCTGCCAAGTCCGGCAGTATGCCGGAAAGACTGCTTAATTGTCGCACGAAAAGGGCGCAAAGTCCGATTGCCAAACCGATGGTGACCAACAGACTTGCGCTGATTCCGATTGCAGAGGCAAGACCCCGCTTCATGTGAAACCGCTGCGTCAGACAACGAACCAAAGGGTCTGCCAGCAAGGCTAAGATACCGGCAAGGAAAAAGGGGGTTAGAATCGGCAGAAAATAGCGAATCCCCAACCATAACAAGAGGGAAAGCATAAGAAAAAGAAACAGGCGGGCAGAAATAGATTGCTTCATGTGTACTCCTTTCACGGACAAATGTTTCGGAATGGGGTTGCATTTTTCAAAATATATGTTAGAATATCTATGGAAATCATCATACATGGAGAATGGATGAGAGAAAACGCGGGAGGGAATCAAATTATGGCGCAAAAAACCAAGTATTATATCATTGAAGCCTCTGCACTGCCGGAAATCTTTTTGAAAGTGGCGGAAGCCAAACGCCTGATGTCTACCGGTGAAGCCAAGACGGTAAATGTGGCAACCCGCAAGGTTGGCATTAGCCGAAGCGCATATTATAAATACAGAGATGCCATTTTGCCGTTTCAGAATATGATGACCGGACGGATTATCACGTTCCAGTTCATGGTGCATGATGAACCCGGTGTTCTGTCTGCGATTTTGTTGGAAGTAGCAAAGCAGAAGGCGAATATTTTAACCATTAACTCTATCATTCCTACAAACGGTTGCGCATTGGTAACGATTAGCGCAGAAACCAATGAGATGGAAGTAACACTGGAAGAACTGCTGGAACTGTTTGCGTCGGTGCCCGGTGTGATTAAGGCAGAAGTGCTTGCAGGATGATGAAAAAGCCGAAAGTCACGCTGGTTTAGGCAGGGTGACTTTTCTTTTTCACAATTTGTTGTACTTTGGCGTAGAATGGTGCGGAGGTGACAAGAATGTTGGTTGTTCAGAAATTCGGGGGGACCTCTTTAATGGGGACACAAAGGTTGCTTAATGCAGCCCAACGGGTGGCAGCCGAGGTGCAAAAAGGGAATCAGGTGGTTGCAGTGGTTTCCGCCCAGGGGCATACCACAGATGAACTTGTCGCCCGGGCCCAGGAAGTAAACCGTACGCCTGCATTGCGGGAGTTGGATGCTTATATGGCTTCCGGAGAACAGCAGTCTGCATCGTTAATGGCCATGGCTCTTTCCTTGCTGGGGGTAGAGGCCATAAGTCTTGCCGGATGGCAGGCAGGGATTGAAACAGATGATGCCTATGGAAATGCGCGGATTTTAAGATTGGGGAATAAGCGGATTTCGCAGGAACTGGATGCGGGGAAAGTGGTTATTGTGGCAGGTTTCCAGGGTGTGAACGCTCTGGGAGACATTACCACATTGGGTCGTGGCGGTTCTGATACAACGGCGGTTGCCCTTGCTGCTTTTCTGAAAGCGGATGTCTGCCAGATTTATACGGATGTGGACGGGGTATACGATAAAGACCCCCGAAAAGACCCCTCTGCGGTGAAGTTTTACAAAATCGGTTATGATGAGATGCTCCGGCTGGCCCGGAATGGCGCGCAGGTGCTTCATGACCGGTGCGTGGAATTGGCGCAGGCGCATGGGGTGAAAATTCAGGTGCTGTCTTCTTTTCGACCGGGAGAGGGCACGATGGTGTTTGACGAATAAAATTCTTGCCAAACTTGGAATAAATCATTCCGATGTGGGGAAAAATCCTTTAAAAATCGGAAAAAGTTGAAAAAACATGCTTGACACGGGGGAAAACCTGTGATAGAATACCCGAGTAATAAAGAAGGCTGAACATCCGCCTCACCGTAAGCACTTAGCGAAACGGTTCATATTCCTTTTTTTCCTATGGGGAATTTGTATGGGTATATGCGGATGCTTTCAGCATCCGCTTTTTATTTGTTATGGAGGTGCTTACCATCGCTAAATTAGACCACCAACTCAATGAGGAAATCTGCGATAAGGAGATTCGCTTAATCGGCGCCGACGGTGCGCAGTTGGGCATCGTTTCTGCAACAGAAGCCAACGCAATGGCGGAAGAGCAGGGCTTGGATTTGGTGAAAATTTCTCCCAATGCCGTACCCCCCGTCTGTAAAATCATGGATTATTCCAAATTCTGCTACGATCAAAAGAAGCGGGAGAAGGATGCCAAGAAGAACCAGAAGGTTGTGGAAGTAAAGGAAATCCGCATGAGTCCCAGTATCGACACCAATGACCTGAACACCAAGGTGAAAGCCGCGCAGAAATTTATCAATGACGGAAACCGTGTGAAGGTTAGCGTCCGATTCAGAGGTCGTGAAATGGCACATACCAATTTAGGTGAAAAACTGCTGATGGAGTTTGCGGAAGCCTGCGCTGATGTGGCCATCATGGAGAAGAATCCCAAGTTGGAAGGTCGCTTTATGGCAATGTTCCTGACACCGAAAAACAGTAAATAAGTAATTGATTACCAATGATATGGAAGGAGAACCTACTATGCCCAAACTGAAAACCCATAGCGGCGCGAAGAAGAGATTCAACCTGACCAAGAGCGGTAAGGTTAAGAGAGCGCACGCTTACAAGAGCCACATTCTCACCAAGAAGACCACCAAACGTACCCGTCATCTGCGTACCACTGCTTACGCCGACGTGACCAATGTCGACGCAATCAAGAAGATGATTCCGTACAAGTAAGTCGAAATAGGAGGATGTAACAATGGCAAGAGTAAAAGGCGCGATGATGACGCGCAAGAGAAGAAATGCTACCCTGAAGTTGGCCAAAGGCTACTGGGGTTCTAAGTCCAAGCACTTTAAGATGGCCAAGCAGGCCGTTATGAAGTCCGGCAACTACGCTTTCGCTGGCCGTAAGCAGAAGAAGCGCGCTTATCGCACTCTGTGGATTGCCCGTTTGAGCGCTGCCGTTGCTCCCTACGGTTTGAATTACTCTAAGTTCATGAACGGCGTGAAGAAGGCCGGCATCGAACTGAACCGTAAGAGTTTGTCTGAAATGGCCATTCACGACGCTGCCGCTTTCGCAGCCATCGTGGAAAAGGCAAAGGCTGCTCTGAACTAAGGCAATGATAAGACCCTGCTTTTCATAAGCAGGGTCTTTTGCTTATTGGCAATAGAGTCTCTGATGGAAAATGGGAAGGAGGGAAAGAATGGCACTGACACACGGTGCAAGCAGAGAAGGCCGACTGTGTTCTTTTTTGCGAGGGGAAATGGAACTGTCTGCCGGCCTTATGAATCGGATGAAATGGCAGGGGAAAATTTTGGTGAACGGAAAACCGGAGCATACGGATTATTCCGTAAAGACCGGAGATGTTATTTCCGTGTTGTTAGACGCGTCTGCTCCGGAATACCCTGCCCAACAGGGGGCGCTGGAGATTCTGTACGAAGATGACTGTTTTTTGGCGGTGGAAAAGCCGGCAGGCATGTTAATTCATCCTTCCAGAAGTTGTTTTACGGGGACGTTGGCGAATTTTGTGATGGGATATTATGAAAAAACCGGACAAGCCTGCGCGTTTCATCCCGTTACCAGGTTGGATCGGGATACTTTCGGTGTGGTACTGTTAGCGAAAAATGCCCATATTCATAGCGTGATGCAGAAAAATTCCTTGCAAAAGACGTATCATGCCTTGGTTTTTGGTTGTCCGGAATCAACCAGTGGGGTGATTGATGCGCCCATTGCACGGAAGCCTTTACCCAGTTTGTTGCGGGAAATCAGCCCGTTGGGAAAGCCGTCGGTAACGAAATATGAGATACTGGAGCGACTGGGGCCGTTTACTTTGCTTTCCTTGTATCCGGTTACCGGAAGAACGCATCAACTGCGCTTGCATTGCGCTTATGCCGGATTTCCTATCTTGGGAGATCCCCAGTATGGCACAGAAATTACAGAGGAAATTTCCAAAAAATTAGGGCTTTCGTACCAACAACTTTGCGCAAAAACCATTTCTTTTGTCCATCCGATGACCGGGCAGAAGATAGAAATTAACAGCCGTCAAACCGCCTCTTTGGAATAAGAGGCGGTTTTTATATAGATTGATCAATCGTGACAAGAATCTCTTGATAACTGCGTTTCCCGTGCTATAATAAAGAAAAAGGGGGGTAAATATATGAAGCGAATGTTATTTGTGGTAAACCCCTGTGCCGGTCAGCGCAAGATCAATCGTTATTTGACAGAAATTTTGGCAATTTTTAATCGCGCAGATTATGAGGTTGTGGTCCATGTAACATCCGGTGTGGGAGATGCTTCCTATGTGGTTCAGGAACGGGCATCTCAGGTGGATTTGATTGTTTGCGCCGGTGGGGATGGCACTTTTAATGAAACGGTAACGGGCTTGTTGCGAAGTGGCGTGCCCACACCTTTGGGCTATATTCCTTGCGGCTCTACCAATGATTTTGCCGCAAGTTTGAAAATTTCCACATCCCCCGTGAAAGCGGCGCAAGAGATTGTGGAAGGCAAACCCTGCGCCTACGATGTGGGAATGTTTGGACAACGGTATTTTTCTTACGTGGCTTCCTTTGGCGCATTCACCAAAACCTCTTATACCACACCGCAAAGCGTAAAAAATGCGTTGGGGCATACGGCATATCTTCTGGAGGGAATTCAGGAATTGTCCCAAATTCGTACGGAGCATTTGCGCTTTGAAGTGGACGGAAAGGTGATTGAGGATGATTTTCTCTTTGGGGCGATTAGCAACTCTACTTCTGTGGGAGGGATTTTGACATTGGATCCCAAGCAAGTGGATATGAGTGACGGAAAATTTGAACTTTTATTGGTGCGTTCACCGAAAGATCTGAAAGAAGTGCATGAATGCATTTTGGCATTGCAGAGCAAAAAATATAATTGTGCCATGGTTACGTTTTTGACGGCTGAGAAAATACGAATTTTTGCCAGTGAAACCATGAATTGGACACTGGATGGAGAACGGGAAGCGGGGCACAAGGAAATCCTTGTGGAAAATCTGCACAATGCCATTACATTGATACAGAGGTAAGGAAATGATCAATTCTACACTGTGCTACATCACCCGTGGAGAGGAAGTGCTGATGCTTCACCGGGTGAAAAAGAAAAACGATGTGAATCAGGATAAGTGGATTGGCATCGGCGGAAAATTTGAGGAGGGGGAAACACCGGATGAATGCCTGCTTCGGGAGGCGAAGGAGGAAACCGGTTTGACTTTGACAAATTGGCGTTGTCGCGGTGTGGTGACCTTTTTGACAAATGGCCCATGGGATGGGGAGTATATGTACCTTTTTACAGCGGACGGCTTTGAGGGGCAGTTGAAAGACTGTGACGAGGGAGAGTTGGCTTGGGTAAATCGGGATTTCTTGGATGCTCTGCCCAAATGGGAGGGAGATAAGATTTTTCTGGATTTGCTTTGGCAGGATGCCCCGTTCTTTTTGCTGAAATTGCGCTATGAGGGGGATACTTTGGTAGAAGCGGTGCTGAATGGAGAGAAAATTAAATAAGAAAAAGGCGTGTTGCTTTGCAACACGCCTTAGTTTTTATCTTTTCTTAGCCAATCTGGCTTCTTTGCGTTCGTCCTTGGTGCGGAAGAAACGTTCCAGTTCCGGAACAAGAATCAAACAAATCAGAGCCGCAGTAAAACCGCCGTTATACAGGCAGTAGCCACCATGGAGTGTGGGTACGCTGGTGACCAGCAGATAGTGCATGGAGGCCGCAATAAAGCCGTAGCGCCAGCCGTACTTATCCGCGATGGGAGAAAGGCCGTTGGCGTAGCAAAGACCTACCACAATGGCTTGGGCATTGATTTTCATAGCGAAATTACCTCCGACCAAAGGCGCAATCCAGCCAAAGACAACCGAGGTAACAAAGTAACCCAGCATGATGGGCCATACGTTGCCCGGATGGGAGCCGGAGTTGCAGGTTGCCAGCATACAGAAAATAATGCCAAAGGTAATGCCGTTGAAGGTGGCGCCGATGAGATTGTAGTATCCCAGAATAAACAGACCGAACACACCCAAATTCATCAGGAATGTGGCGTTGCCATAGGTGGAGGAGAAGTTGGTGACCAAGGCGGGGTCTTTCAAAAGTTGCCAGTAATCTTTGGGCTTGCATCCCAGCAAAAAGGCAAATACAATGCATAGGCCAAAGACGGCAATGCAGAAAATGTTGACGGTCATTTGAGAAGCCACTTGCATGGTTTCCGGCGCCAAGTCGCTGAGGGCTTTGGGCAAGTCTCTGCCCATGGTTTTATACAAAGCGGCATTCAGGAAAAAGGCAGTCATACCGATGGGAAGAGCCGCGCTATACAGGTCGAATCCTTTATGTACCTTGGGGGAGTGGGCAAGACCTGCAGGTAGGAAAAAGCCGATGAGGAAGCCTACAAACAGGGAAAGTACAATGCCCTGCCAACTGAATCCTACCACATCGGGAGTGAGATAGCGGAGCATCAGTTCGGTAATCAGAGGGGCAATGCCGGTGGAAAAGAGCATGGCATTGACCAAAGAGCCCATTTTTTCTTTCTTCACAAGGCCGTAGACAATCACGCCCAAAACGGTGGGCCAAATATTGAGGATATTGATACCCCAGGAGCCAAAGCCCAAGGTCAAAATCACTGCCAAAGTGGACACGTTATTGGGAGTTCCCCGAAATACAAGGAACAGAAGCAGGGAAAGCAGAGCAACCAACCCCATGTTCAGGAAGGTGGCGGAGTATCCACCCATGGCGAAATAGTTGGCGGAAATTTTACTGGGTTGGCTCAAAATATTCCACAAACCGGTGAACATACTGCCTCTGTCAGGCATACAAACCGCTGCGATTAAAAAGCAAAGGGAGAGGAAAGCAAACAACAGTTTCAGGAAATTACCTTCGGACATTTCGCGAATTTTTTTCATTTTCACACACCTCTTTCTTGATTAAAAAAGGGCAATCCAGTGGAAACTGAATTGCCCAGACGGTCGGCTTACTACACCTGTGTTTCCTTGTGGTTAAATCCACATTTCCGTCGGTTGCACAGATTGCGTATTTAATTATTTCCTGTTGCGGTGCTCGATAAAATCATCGGGCTTACGCAAATCCTCGATTTTATCGACCGCGGCCACTCGCCCAGGTCGCTTCTTCCGTCATCGACGGCGCGCCTATCGCTCCCCGTCAGTTATACAGGACAAGAATATTATAGAAAAATTTTTGGTGCTTGTCAACCGGTGACTTAAATTTTCTCAGCGGCTTCCACTACGTGCTTCATCAGCACGGAAGTGGTGACAGCGCCTACACCGCCGGGAACGGGGGTGATGGCTTCCACGATGGGTTCCACTTCTTCAAAGATGGCGTCACCGGACATACCGCCTTTGCCTTTAGAAGTGATTTTTTCAGGGTTCCAGTTCATGGAAACGTCAATCACAATCTGGCCGGGACGTACATATTCAGCGGTCAAAGAGTTGAGCACACCGGCAGCGGATACGATGATGTCTGCATTCCGGCAGATTTCAGCGGTATTCACCGTTCTGGTATGGCAGATGGTGGGAGTGGCGTTCTTTGCCATGAGCATCATGGCGGCAGGCTTACCGACGACCAAACTCCGGCCGATGACAACGGCATTCTTGCCTTTGCAGTCGATGCCGTAGAAGTCCAAAATTTCCATGCAGGCAGCGGGAGTGCAGGGAGCATAGCCCAAGTCCTGACCTTCAAACACACCGGCATTGGACATGTGGGTCATGGAGTCTACGTCTTTTTTGGGGTCTAAGCGGTTGCAGATTTCGTCTTGGTCTGCCTTCAAATGCTTGGGCAGGGGGCGGAACATCAGCACGCCGTGGATGGAATCATCGGCATTGATACCGTCAATCACGGCCAGCAATTCTTCTTTGGTGGTTTCTTCGGGCAGAATGAAATTCCGGATTGCCACGCCCACTTCTTCGGCGCGCTTGGTAGCGCCCTTTTCGTAGGACAGGTCAGAGGGGTTTTCTCCCAAGCGGACAATGCCCAAGGTGGGGGTGATGCCTTTTTCCTGCAAAGCGCAGGTGCGTGCCTTTAAAGAAGCAACCAGTGCTTCATTGACTTCTTTACCCAATAATAATTTTGCCATATGTATTCTCCTTTTTCTTTTGGATACGAAGGATTCGCATCTTGATTACTGGCCGAAACCGGCTTTTACTTCGTTAAAAATATCGTCTGCCATGGCGCAGTAGCGAGTCAGCATACCGTTGGCCTTGGCGTTGAGTTCTTCGGCAACATCCCGGTTCTTCAGGCTCTTGGTGTTGATAAATACATTCAAAGAGGCGGCCTGCAAAGCGGCTTTGCAGCACACAGCGCCACAACCGGCATCGGAAACAGCCAAACGACTGCCCTTGGCAGCGAACACGGCAATGTATTCCATTGCTTCACAACACAGTTCCATGATTTTCATGGGGGTGGAGCAGGCAATCATAGTGGCTTCTTCCATGATGGCATCCCGGTTGGGGTCGTACTTGGGAATGCCGTAGGCCTTTGCCAAAGGCAGGAAGTTTACCTCATCGGCTTCCACCTGATTCAGCAGTTCGGTTTGCAAAGCGTCGCACTTTGCCTTCAGGGCAATGATTTCCGCTTCTACGTCTGCATATTTTTTCTTGCCTACAGTCAAACTGCCCACCATATTGCCCAATGCAGTACCGATAGCGCCGACCAAAGCGGCAGCGCCGCCACCGCCGGGGGCGGGAGCATCGGAAGCCAAAACTTCCACAAACTTACGGCAAGATTCTAACGTCATATCCATACTTTTTTTCCTTTCTGTCATCCACAATAATTCGGTATAACTGTACTGATTGCAAGTGTACCACTTTTTTCCGGGGATGTCAATATCTACGCTCAATTTTCCTATAAGATTTCTCGGCTTGGAAATTTGACACAGACATAGATTATTCTTGCATTTTCTTGCGAAGTTCGGTATGATATATGCGTAAAGAAATGATTTGTCTAAGGAGGGAACGACGGTGCAACGGTTGGAAGCCAAAGAAGAATATGCGAAAGCCCTTCGGTTGGGACTTCGTTCTCATAAAATGGCATTGTCTGAGGGACGAAACGGACATCCTCTGGTGCTGGATGCGGTGCTTCCGGAAGGTGTGGCAGAATCTGTGCAGAATGTGGGGATTGGAGAAATTCCCGTGGAGCAAATTGTGGGCATTCATTCTGCCGGCAGAGTCAGTGCCTTTAGTCCGGATTTTCTTCCTCTTTTAGATGAAAACAGTGAGTTTGCCTTTAAGTGGGTAAACTTGTGCATGGCGCATATGAATGAGGGCATTCGTGACCCCATTGTATGTTATGAATATTTGGGTAAATTTTATGTCCAAGAGGGTAATAAACGCGTCAGTGTTTTGCGCTATATGGGCGCCAACCGCATTACTGCGGAAATCAGGCGGATTTTACCTCCGGTGTCAGATGACCCGGAAATCGTGGCTTATTATGAATTTTTGGAATTTTATAAACGGACGGGGTTATATCAGGTTCAGTACCGCAATCCCGGAGACTATGCGTTGCTTCTTTCTCATTTAGGAAAGAAAATGGGAGATCCGTGGCAACAGCGGGAAATCCGAACCTTTTCTGCCTATTTTCAATATTTCACCGATGCCTTTCGGGCGGTTCGGGGGGAACAGTTGGGTATAAGTCCGGAAGAAGCCCTTCTTGTCTGGCTACAGGTTTATCCTTTTCGGGATTTGGGGGAACGGTCGAATAAGGAGTTACAAAAGACCATTATCTCCCTTTGGGAAGAATTAGCAGTCCAAAGCATGCCCGAGCCGGTGCAGGTGCAGACAGAAGCGCTGGAGGCTGAGGCATTACCCAATGCGCTGACCAGAATGATTATTGGCACGCCGGAACATTTGCAGATTGCCTTTGTCCATCCGCTGAACCCGGAAAGCAGCCCTTGGGTTCAGGGGCATGAGTTAGGCAGAAAGCATTTGGAAACGGCATTCAAAGACCAAGTGACAGTGCACAGTTATTATCCTGCCGATCCGGAAGAAAATATGGATACCCTATTGGAGCAGGCGGTGACGGAGGGCGCGCAGTTGGTATTTACCACCACTCCGCAATTAAGCCGGAATACCTTGCGAATGGCGGTAAAATATCCGAAAGTGCGGTTTTTGAATTGTTCTGTGGATACCCCTTATCCCAGTATCCGCACATATTATAGTCGAATTTATGAGGCGAAATTTACCACCGGCGCCATTGCCGGCGCCATGGCCGATGACGATTGGATCGGCTATGTGGGTTCCAGCCCGATTTTAGGTGTGCCGGCATCTATCAATGCCTTTGCCTTAGGGGCGCAACTGACCAATCCCCGGGCTAAAGTGGTGCTGAAATGGTCTTGTATGGCGGGCAATCCTCAGGAAGAATTTTTGCGCAAGGGGATTCGGGTAATTTCCAATCGGGATGTCCCCACTGCCCAGAGAAAACATCTGGAATTTTGCAACTATGGCACCTATGCTTTGGATAATGACGGGCAATGGCATGCCTTGGCTTCCCCGGTATGGCTTTGGGGCGCTTTTTATGAAAATGTTGTCCGCAGTATTTTAACCGGCACTTGGGACAAAGGCCGGGAGGGTCAAAAGGCAGTTAATTATTGGTGGGGATTTGACAGCGGTGTGATTGATGTGGAATTGGCCGAGGAAATTCCCGACGGGATTCGAGTATTGGCTCAGACTTTGCTTAAGGAAATTAAGGATGGGTCTTTGGAAATTTTCCGTCGACCCATTCGTGGGCAGGACGGTTCTGTGAAAAATGATGGGACTCGGGATTTGACACCGGAGGAGATTTTGCACATGGACTGGCTTTGCGAAAATGTCATTGGTGAGATTCCTTCCTTTGAGCAGATTCAGGATTATGCCCGACCCATGGTTCGCCAGTTGGGTATTTATCGAAATCAAATTCCTGCGGAAACGGAGGGGGCGTTATGAAGATATTAGCCGTTTCCGACGAAGAATGTCAGGCTTTGTGGGATTACTACACCCCCGGAAAATTGGATGGGTATGACTTAATTGTGTCTTGCGGTGACCTGAAGGCGGAGTATTTGTCCTTTTTGGTGACCATGGCCAAGTGTCCGGTGCTATATGTCCACGGCAACCATGATACCGGTTATGCCAAACGGCCTCCCGAGGGTTGCGATTGCATTGAGGACAAAGTGGTCGTGTATAATGGGTTGCGGATTTTGGGTCTTGGGGGGTGCCGGCGGTATCATCCGGGAGCGCATCAATACACGGAGGCGCAAATGCGTCGCAGGATTCGAAAACTGCGTTTTACCCTTTGGCGTACCAAAGGGGTGGATATGGTGGTTACCCATGCGCCGGTGGCCGGCGTGGGTGATGACAGCGACCCTGCCCACCGAGGATTTGAGGCATTTAGAAAATTACTGGAAAAGTACAAACCTAAATACCTGTTGCACGGGCATGTGCATTTGTGTTACGGTCAGGATCCCACACGGGTTCGCCGGCTGGGCCAGACGCAAATCATCAATGTCAGCCAGCGCTATGTATTGGAAACAGAGGACGGGGACTGTTCACCCCGGGAGAAAAACCGTTTGATTTGGAAAAACGGAGAACCGAAATGGTAAAAACGAGGGAGCAATATGTTTGAAGGATTTACGCCGGAGACCGTAGATTTTCTTTGGGGGATTCGGCTTAATAATAACCGGGAGTGGTTTTTACAGCATAAAAAGCAGTATATAAAGCACCTTTATGAACCGATGAAAGCCTTGGGCGCGGAATTGTTCCAACCTTTTTTGGAAAAACCGGGGGATTTATTGAAGGTCAGCCGGATTTATCGGGATGCCAGAATGCATCCTGCGGTGCCGTATAAGGAAAGCCTTTGGATTTGCATCCGCAAGGATGTGCAATGGTGGGCAGAAAATCCCTGCCTGTTTTTCGAAATTTGTCCGGAGGGTATTCGTTACGGTTTTTTGCTCTGGAGTCCCAGTCCTGCTTATATGGAAGCCTTTCGGCAGAAGATTTCCGCGCAACCGGAGGCGTTTTTAAAACGGATAAAAAGCACGGAAGAAGCAGTGGGTCTTCCCTTTTCCGCTTCGCTATACAAACGTCCCAAGCCTGTGGAAGACAAACGGCTGGAACCTTATTTCGCGTGGAAGAAGAATATTGCTTGTGTTTTCTATGAGGACTTTAGTGAGAAAACCTTTGGCCCGGAATTGAAAAACCGGGTGGGGGATATTTTACAGAAGATGATTCCCATTTACGATTATTTTAACGAAATACAAACTGCAACGGGGGTAATATTATGAAAAAAACAATTTTTAAGGGTATGGCCAGCGCGCTGATTACACCGATGACCAAAGACGGTGTGGATTATGAAGCCCTGGGTCGCCTGATTGAGTTCCAAATCGAAAATGGCATTCATGCCTTGGTTGCAGTGGGCACCACGGGAGAAAACGCCACATTAGAGCCGGAAGATCAAAAAGAGGTTATTCGCTTCACCGTGGAAAAGGTGGCGGGCAGAGTACCGGTGATTGCCGGTACCGGCACCAACAACACCGAGCACGTTTTACAAAATACCCGTAGCGCCTGCGAAGTGGGAGCAGATGCGGTGTTGGTGGTAACGCCCTATTACAACAAGGCGACGCAAAACGGCTTAATTACCCACTTTACCAAGGTGGCGGATGCTTCCGATGTGCCGGTGATTCTTTATAACGTTCCCGGTCGAACCGGATGTAATCTGCTCCCCAAGACGGTGGCAAAATTAGCAGAACATTCCAATATCGTGGCCATTAAGGAAGCCACCGGCAATATGAGCCAGATGGTGGAACTGATGGCTCTGTGCGGAGATAAATTGGACATTTATTCCGGTGAAGATGCGTTGACCGTTCCGTTTCTTTCCATGGGTGCTGCCGGCACCATCAGCGTTCTTTCCAATGTGGCGCCCAAATTGTCCGTGGAAATGGTGGAAAAAGCCTTTGCCGGGGATTATGCCGGCGCAGCGGAATTGCAGTGCAGACTGCTTCCTTTGATCAATGCTTTGTTCAGCGAAGTCAACCCCATTCCCGTGAAGGCGGCTGCTGCAGCCTTGGGATTTGGCGAGAATATCTTGCGCCTGCCCTTGACACCCATGGAACCGGAACACGAGGCTGTGTTGCTGGCAGAAATGAGAAAGTTGGGGATTTTGCAATGAGAGCCATTTTGTGCGGCGCCAACGGCGCCATGGGGAAATTGATTGACGGTATTTTAGGCGATGAAGTGGCAGGGCGTGTGAGCATTGACGGTGAAAACGGCGTGCCTAAGACTTTTGAAGCGTTGGGCGCGGTAAGCGCGGATGTGATCATCGATTTTTCTCATCACAGTGCCGTTGCGGATGTGCTTTCCTATGCGCAGGATAACGGTTGCGGTGTGGTGATTGGCACTACCGGGCATACGGCGGAAGAAAAGGAAATGATTTATAAGGCTGCCGAAAAAATCCCCGTGTTTTATTCCGGGAATATGAGTTTGGGAATTGCAGTGTTGTGCCGTTTGGCTCGTCAGGCGGCGGCGTGCTTCCCGGATGCGGATATTGAAATTGTGGAAATCCACCACAATCGCAAGGTGGACGCGCCCAGCGGCACGGCTCACATGCTGTTTCAGGCCATTCGTCAGGTACGCCCGGATGCGGTGGAGGCCTGCGGACGTGCCGGTGAGGGGAAGCGGAAAAAGCAGGAGATTGGTATCGCTTCCTTGCGCATGGGCAATGTGGTAGGGGTTCATGAAGTGCATATTTGTACGCCGAGCCAAAGTTTGGTTTTGCGTCATGAGGCCGGTACCCGGGCGATGTTGGCAGAGGGTGCGGTGGATGCCGCTCGATTTATGGTGGGAAAACCCGTAGGGCTTTACACTATGGAAGAATTGCTGGAGGAAACATAAAATGCAGTGCTGGTATATGAACGGCGCAGGCAATGACTTTATGGTGGTAGATGCCAGAGGGAAGAAGATGGATTTTTCCCAAAAGGCGAAAGAGTTATGTAAACTAACGGGGGCCGATGGCTTTATGGCCATTGAGGAATCTTCCGTGGCAGATTTTAGATTGCATTTTTATAATTCCGACGGCTCCCGGGGAGAAATGTGCGGAAACGGCGCCCGATGCATTTGCCGGTTTGCCTATGAATTGGGAATTGCCGGAGAAGAAATGATTGTGCAAACGGATGCCGGACTGGTGCCGGGGTGGCGTTTGTCTGAAAAGCAATACCGTATAAAACTCAATCAGCCTTCCGTGGTGGATTTACACCGCAAAGGGGAGGTGGCCTATGTGGAGTTGGGAAATCCCGGTGTACCCCATGGGGTAATGGAAGTGGAAAATTTGAGTTGGGATATGGCAGAATCTTTGTTGCCTATGGCAACATCCCTGCGACATGACAGCGCATTTCCGAAAGGCGCCAATATCAACTTGTACGCATGGCTGAGGGAAGATACGGTGCGGATTTTAACCTTTGAACGGGGTGTGGAGGACTATACATTAGCCTGCGGGACAGGTTCTGCATCTACAGCGGTGGTGCTGAAGGAAAAGGGTCAGTTGCCTAAGGGAAAACTGATCTTGGAGAACAGGGGTGGCACATTGGCTGTGGAAATTAACGAGAATGGAATCTTCTTAGAAGGGCCAACGGAGATTGGAAAGGTTTATGAAATATAACAAAACGGCGTGGAGTTCCACGCCGTTCTCTTTTTGTTATGCCGGGACTTTATCGAGTTCCTTTATCGTAGGGGATGCCTTCAGCCTTAGGTGCACGAGATTTTTTAGAGGTAAAGGCCAGCACCACCAGAGAAATGATATATGGAAGCATATTGTATACCACCGTGGGCATATTCAGCGCCTTTAGGAAGTCGAAGCCGGAATACACATTACCTAATGCACGGCAGAAGCCAAACAGTATGGCTGCCAAAGCAATTTTGATGGGGTGCCAAGAACCGAAAATCATAACAGCCAAGGCTAAGAAGCCAAAACCTGCTACGCCGGTTTCAAATTTCCAAGAACTGACACCTGCGGTGATGTATACAATACCGCCGATGCCACCTAAAATACCGGAAATCAGCACGCCGGCATAACGCATCTTAAACACATTGATACCAACCGAGGCGGCGGCTTGGGGATGCTCGCCACAAGCCATCAACCGTAAACCGAATCGAGTTTTATACAGAAGAACAAAGGACACCGCCAACGCAATCACGGCCACCACCATGAACCAGTTGAACTCAAAATTGCCGAAGCGGACGATGAACATATCTCTTGCCCGGGTATAGATAATGTCGGAGGACACGTCGCTACCGCCGGAAGAGGCAGTGTTCATGGCCTTGACGATAACCGTAGCGGCGGCAGTTGCCAGCATATTCATGGCAGTTCCGGTAATGGTTTGGTCGGCTTTGAAGTTGATGGCTGCCACAGCCAGTAACAGAGAATAAATCATGCCAAACAGAGCGCTGATGGCAATGGTGGCAAGAATCATGGCAGGTGCGCCTACAGACACGGGGAGGAATTTCATGGTCAAGGCACCACCCAGGGCACCGATGACCATGATGCCTTCCAGACCGATGTTAATCACACCGCTTCGTTCGGAAAAGCAACCACCCAATGCTACTAACAGCAAAACAGAGGCAAAAATCAAAGTGTATTGTAACAGTAACAGCATTATGATTGCCCCCTTTCTTCATTTTTCGCTTTTTCAGCCTTCTGTGCATCTGCCTTGGTTTGACGGACTCGCATGGCGTATTTCAGGAACCCGACGAATGCGCACAGGAAGATAATCAAACTGGAAATCAGATTGGAGGTTTGGGCAGAGTAGACCGTCAGGTCCACATTGCCACCGCCAAAGGTGATATGCTGGATGAAGTAGGCGGAAAGGACACAACCAATGGGGTTTAAGCCACCAAGGAACGCTACGGCGATGCCGTTGAAGCCCATGGCAGGAATGGAAGAAATGGTGGTTTCCCATTCTTCGATGCCCGTTAGGTACAGCATGGAAGCGCCCATACCTGCCAAAGCGCCGGAAATCATCATGGTTAAGATGATATTTTGATTTTCTCGCATGCCACAGTATTTGGCGGCGTGGTAGTTGTAGCCGGTAGCCTTGAGTTCGTAACCAAATTTGGTTTTATTCAGCACCACCCAAATCACCACTGCCATAATTATCGCTAAGGGAATGGCGATGGTCACACTTTTTTCGTTACTGAAGAAGGTGTTCAGTCCCATGGTGGGAATCAGACCGGCAGGATTGGTGCCTCGAATATTCAGAGTGTAGGGGCTGGTGGGGCTCTTTACTTCCAATAAAGTCAAATTGGTCATGTAAAGAATGATCCAGTTAAGCATGATGCCGGAAATGACGATGTTAACATTGCAGAAAGTTTTCAACAAGCCGGACAACGCACCCACAAAAGCGCCTGCCGCCATGGCAATCAGCATGCATACGTACCAGGGCAGTTGCCATTGCAATGCGCAGTACAGTGCGGCACATGCACCTGCCACGTACTGACCGGCAACGCCGATGTTAAACATACCCACTTTGTAGGCGAACAGCACGGAAAGAGAACACATGAGCAATGGTGCTGTTCTGGTAAGAATTTGCCCCAAATATTTCAGTTGAATTTTCTGGTTGGGATAGTGCAAAAAACTTTTCAAAATGCCCATGATGGAATCCAGTGCACCACTGGGCTCAATAATCAGCAGTACCACGAAACCCACTAACAGGCCACCGAGCACACACAGCAAGGAAGCAATTAAGGTTTGCAAACCGTCACTGCGCAGGAGTGTTTGCGCTTTGTTTTTCATATTTACTGCCCCTCCCTCTTTGCACCGGACATATAAAGGCCCAGTTCTTCTGCGGTAATCTGTTTCGGAGCGAACTGTCCTACGATTTCGCCTTCGTAAAGCACCAAAATTCGGTCAGAAACATTCATAACTTCGTCTAACTCCAACGACACCAGCAAAACAGCGTTGCCGGCATCCCGATGGGCGATCAATTGGGCGTGGACATTTTCAATGGCACCTACGTCCAGACCGCGGGTGGGCTGGACCGCAATGAGTAAATCGGGATTTCTATCTAATTCACGAGCGATAATGGCCTTTTGTTGGTTGCCGCCGGACATGCTACGCACAGTGGTAATAGCACCTTGACCGCTTCGCACGTCGTGGGCTTCAATGAGCCGATCCGCATAACTGCGAATATTCTTTCGGCGGAGAAAGCCTGCCTTGCTGGTAAAATCCTTTTCAAAATAGCGCTGTAACACCAAATTGTCTTCCAAGGAATAATCCAGCACCAGACCGTGCTTGTGTCGGTCTTCGGGGATATGGCTCATGCCGGCAAGCAAACGTTTGCGAATAGGAAGTTTGGTAATATCCTTACCGCCAAGGGTAATACTTCCGGATTTCAACGGTTCTAAGCCCGTAATGCCGTAAACCAATTCGCTTTGGCCGTTGCCGTCAATACCGGCAATGCAGAGAATTTCATTGCGATGTACTTGAAAAGTAACGTTTTTGACAGCGTCTTTTTCTTTTGCGCGGGAGCCTACACAGATATTTTGTACGTCTAATACGACTTCCCCAATGTTGGCATCTTCCTTGTCCACCGCGAATTTTACATCACGGCCAACCATCATGCGGGACAGTTCGCTTTTGGTGGTATCTTTGATGTCCACGGTACCGATGTATTTGCCTTTGCGAAGGACGGTACAGCGGTCGGCCACAGCCATGATTTCGTTGAGTTTGTGGGTAATGAACAAAATGGATTTTCCTTCGGAAGCCAAGCGCTTCATAATCTGCATTAGTTCGGTGATTTCCTGCGGTGTCAGCACGGCGGTGGGTTCGTCGAAAATCAAAATCTCATTGTCCCGATAGAGCATTTTCAAGATTTCTGTCCGTTGTTGCATGCCTACGGTAATGTTTTCGATGATGGCATCGGGGTCTACGTGCAAACCGTACTGCTTGGAAAGGGCGGTAACCTTTTCCCGTGCTTGCGCTTTTTTCAAAAATCCTAGTCGGTTGGCGGGTTCGTTGCCCATGATGATGTTATCCAAAACAGAGAAACATTCCACCAGTTTGAAGTGTTGGTGCACCATGCCGATGCCTAAGGCGGTGGCATCGTTGGGGTCGTTGACTTTTACTTCCACGCCGTCTTTTTTGATGATGCCGGCTTCTGGCTGATAAAGGCCGAATAAAACAGACATCAGCGTGGATTTACCGGCGCCGTTTTCCCCCAAAAGGGCGTGGATTTCTCCCTTGCGCAGTTGCAAGGTGATGTCGTCGTTGGCGACAATGCCCGGAAATTCTTTTCTAATGTTGAGCATTTCAATTATATATTGGGATTCCATAATGAAATTGCCCCCTTTCCATGGGTATTTCGAAACTTTTCTACTTATTATTATACAAGATAATCCAAAAAAATGCAAGAAAAAAGAGGAAGACCGAAGCCTTCCTCTTTGCAGAAAGTGAAATTACTTAATGTTGCCCAGTTCTTCCAGGTTCACATTGGTCACAACAGGTGCCTTGGTGATGTCGTTGGAAACAACGATGGTGCCATCGAACATAGCCTTCACCAGAGCCTTGTAGTTATCGGCGGTGAACTTGCCATCAACAAATTTGGTGGTAGCGGGAATCTGAACATAGTTCAGTTCGGGGTTAGTGCCGGACACCAGACCCAGGTTGTCGATCTTGCCCTTGTAGTTGTCCCACTTGCCGTTAATAATGATGTCGGTCAAGGTGTCGATGGTGGTGGGAGCCAGACCCTTCATAGCAGAAGTAATGGTCAGGTCGTTGAAAGCAGCAATTTCGTCAGCGGTTGCGTTTTCGCCAGCAGCGTAAGCGGCAATGATAGCGGACTGGTCAACGTCAACACCGATGACCTTAGTGCCGTTAACCTTCTTGGCTGCGTCAACAGCGGAGGTGTAGATACCGCCACCGCAAGCAAAGACGACTTGGGTGCCGTTTTGGTACCAGTTGTCCATATAAGCAGTGATGTCGGCGTCGCCGAAGAATTGGTTGCCGTAAACGTACTTCACATCGACTTCAATGTCCAGTTCCTTGGCAGCAGCGTCACAGCCCTGCACGAAGCCGTAGCCGTAGCGGATAACAGCGGGAACTGCCATACCGCCCAAGAAGCCCAACTTGGTGTAGCCCAACTTAACAGCAGCATAGCCAGCCATGTAACCACACAGTTCTTCCTGGTAGATAGCGCAGTAAACGTTGTCCATGTAGACATACTTGCTCAGATCCCAGTTGTCGGGGTTGTAGTCATACTGCTCGCCCTTCAGAGCAACGCCGCCTTCCAGCAGGTCGCCCTTGGCAACGTCCAGAGCGATGAACTTGACATCGGGATACTCGCCGGAAACCTCAGCGATGGTGCCGCCGAAAGCATAGCCGGGCATAACGATGACGTTGTAGCCTTCAGCGATGGCCAGTTCTACGGAAGCAACACGGCCAGCAGTGTCGTTGCTGGTGGGCTTGTAGTACTTGGTCTCGATGTTGTGCTCCTTACCGAAAGCAACAACGGCTTCCCAAGTGGTCTGGTTGAAGGACTGGTCGGTGATGTCGCCGTAGTCAGTGACCATAGCAACCTTGTACTCGGGTGCGGTTTCTGCAGGAGCTGCAGCCTCGGGAGCCTTCTCCTCAGTCTTGCCGCCGCAGGCGACCAGAGACAGAGTCATGCACAGAACCAGCAGCAGAGCCAGAATCTTCTTCATGTTTCATTCCTCCATAAAATATCTGTTTGGTAACAATATACCTTTAACATTGTCGCACATCTCCCCCAAAAAATCAACACCTTCGAGACAGCTTTGTAAGATTTTTAAATTTTCACTGATCTTTGCCCGCAAAATCATGCCATATGCTTCTTGGCAGAAAAGCTGAAGGGCAGGATTTCCGCCAGTGTTCTTGCCTCATAACCCTCTGCATCCACCATATAGATGATAAAATCATCCTCGCAGAATTCCCGCATCACCTGACGGCAGACACCGCAAGGGGGAAAGCCGCCGGTAATGACACCGTCTTTACCGCCGCAG
>JAZKZB010000152.1:0-6274 GCA_045612425.1 Faecousia sp. | reverse complement strand
CTGACTTATCCTTTGCGCACGGAATGCCCGGTTGAGAAACTGGATTTGATAACCTGCGGTCCGTTGTCGTTCTTGCAACCGGATATGGAGGCATTTCCTTGTTTAGCGCTGGCGCGGAAGTGCGCCAAAATGGGCGGAACGGCATGCGCCGTAATGAATGGGGCCAACGAGGAAGCGGTGGCATTGTTCTTGCAGGACAAGATTGGTTTTTACGATATCTATACTTTGGTCTCCGGTGCGGTGGATGCCTATGAAAACATTCAAAATCCTACGTTGGAGCAGATTTTGGATGCGGACCGATTTGCCAGAGAGTATGTGTTATCTATGAAAATGAGTTTGAAATGAGGTTTCTATGGCCATTGTATTTGCAATTTTACTGTTCAGCCTGTTGATTTTTGTTCATGAATTAGGACATTTTTTGGCGGCAAAGGCATCCAAGGTGCAGGTGAACGAGTTTGCTATGTTTATGGGGCCTGCTTTGTTGAAGAAAAAAGTGGGGGAGACAGTGTACTCTTTGCGGTGCATCCCCATTGGCGGTTATTGCGCTATGGAGGGGGAAGACACGGATACGGAAAATCCCCGTTCTTTTCAAAAGGCTGCATGGTGGAAACGGTTGATTATTTTAGTTGCCGGTTCTTTTATGAACCTTGTGGCAGGGTTTTTGCTGTTGCTTATTGTGTTTTCCAGCACTTTTCAGTACGTTCCTACGTCGGTGATTGACCATTTTGATGCCGGTTGTACCCTCAATGGAGAATCCGGCCTGCAGGTGGGCGACCGTATTGTAGAAGTGGACGGTGAGCGTATTTATGTCAATTCCGATATTTCCATGATTCTTGCCTTGAACCCCGGGAATGTTCATGATTTGGTGGTACAGCGCAACGGACAGAAGGTTATACTCAATGACTTTCTTATGGAACCAATGGCTTTTCCCAACGAAGACGGAACCACATCCTACCGTTACGGTTTGCATTTTAAAACCGAGTCTGTAAACGTTATCAGATTACTGGAATATACCGCTAATGCTTCCCTGAATGTAGTCAGAACGGTTCGACTGAGTTTGCAAATGCTTATTACCGGGCAGGCGGGATTTTCGGATATGAGCGGTCCGGTTGGGATTGTCCAGCAGATGTCTACAGTCGCAGATGCGTCTGAAACAATGATGGATGCCCTTATGAATATGCTATATTTTGGCGGTTTTATTGCCATTAACTTAGCGGTAATGAATATGCTTCCCATTCCTGCGTTGGATGGTGGCAGGGTTGTGGCGCTCTTGTTGACTTCTGCCATTGAGGCAATTATTCATAAAAAAATTAATCCAAAATACGAAGGCTATATTCATACGGCAGGTATGATTTTGCTGCTTAGTTTTATGGCTATCGTAATGTTTAAAGATATATTTGTGATATTTACGAGGTGAATGGTATGACCAGACAGATTTTGGTAGGCGGTGTACCCATTGGGGGCGGTGCTCCGGTGGTGATTCAATCAATGCTCAATACCCGCACCACAGATGTGGAAGGGTCTTTGGCACAAATCCGCGCGCTGAAAACTGCAGGTTGTCAGGTCGCAAGAGCCTCTGTTCAGAATATGGAAGCCGCAAGAGGGTTTTCCGAGATTTGCAAGGAAAGTGAATTGCCGTTGGTTGCGGATATTCACTTTGATTACAAATTAGCCATTGCCGCCGCAGAGGGTGGTGCGTCCAAAATTCGCATCAACCCCGGCAATATTGGTGGGGAAGACCGCGTAAAGGCAGTTGTGGAAGTGTGTAAGGATAAGCATATTCCAATCCGTGTGGGTGTCAATGGCGGTTCTTTGGAACAAAGACTTTTGGAAAAGTATGGGCATCCCACGGCGGAAGCATTGGTGGAAAGCGCCTTTTCACACTTGGAACTTCTGGAGAAATTCGGTTTTTACGATACTTGCTTGTCTATGAAATCATCTACCGTCTTAACCATGGTGGCAGCGGCAAGGTTGTTTCGCAGTCAATGTGACTATCCCTTGCATATCGGTGTGACAGAGACCGGACCTGTGCGGATGGGTTTGCTGAAATCTGCAATGGGAATTGGGTCGCTTTTGTTGGATGGTATTGGCGATACCATTCGTGTTAGCCTGACCGATGATCCGGTGCAGGAAGTTTATGCCGCAAAAGATATTTTGAAGGCTGCCGGATTGCGTAAGGAAGGGGTAAATATTATTTCTTGCCCCACCTGCGGGAGAACACGTATTGATTTAATTAGCCTGGTCAATGAAGTTGACGAGGCTTTGAAGGATTGTAAAAAACCCATTACCGTGGCAGTCATGGGTTGCGTTGTCAACGGCCCCGGTGAGGCAAGGGAAGCGGATATCGGCATAGCCGGCGGTGACGGCTGGGGTATGGTATTTGAAAAAGGCGTGCAAGTGGACAAACTTCCCTATGCAGAATTATTACCGGCACTTTTAAGAAGAATCGAACAGATTTAGGGAGAACCATGGAAAAGAAAATTCATTTTTTGAATATGTTCTCGGACTATGAACCGCCTGAAGCGCTTAAACGCATTCTTTCTCAGGCGGTCATTGTGGCTGCGGATGTGAATCCTGCATCGAAAGCCATTATAGCGGTATTTCAGCCTGGGGAATATATTTGTCAAAGGGTAATTGGGGAAATTGAGAATAGCATTGCGCAAATCTATGGTCTTTCCAATGTTACCCTGTTACCGGAATATGCACCGGAATTGTTGCCGTTTATAGATAAGGAAGATTTGCTACGCATGTTTGTGGAGGAAAAATCCATGACCATGAGTTCCCTGGCAGGTGCGGAATTTACATGGGATGATGACAATCTGACGATTTATTTGCCCGCCAACGGAAAAGATTTAGTGGAAGAATGTATCCCTAATGTGAGTCGGCAGTTAAAGGCATTATTTCATAAGGATGTGCAAATTTTCGTCAAGGCCGGCAATGTACTGGAAGGCAAGGCGCTTTTGGATGCCATGGAACAGATGCGCAGTCAGGTGTTCACTGCTCGGCCGACTGTACCAAGACCGGAGGAAAAGAAACCGGAATCGACGGCGCCCAGTGAATGTATTTTTGGAAAGCCTTTTAAAGGAAAAACAGTGCCTATGAAGGAAGTATCTCTGGATATGGGTAGTGTTATCATTGAGGGTAGGGTTTTTGCTGTGGATCACCGGGAATTGAAAAAGCGCAATGCTTGGGTGATTGGGTTTGATATGACGGATGATACCGGATCTGTCCGTGTGAAGCAGTTTATGGAAAACCAGAAGGCAAAACCTATCTTAGAGCAAATCCAACCCGGTTCTGTGGTTAAGGTAATGGGTCGCGTTACCGTGGATAAGTATGACAATGAAGTGGTGTTAACGCCCTATTCCATTGCAAAAGGATTCATGGCAAAACGGCAAGACACCGCCATTGGTGGGAAGCGGGTAGAATTGCACCTACATACCACCATGAGTAATATGGACGCGCTGACGGATACGGAGTCTGCGGTCAAACAAGCCGCCGCATGGGGACATCGCGCCATCGCCATTACGGACCATGGCTGTGCCCATTCTTTCCCTGCGGCCATGAAAGCGGCGTCTAAAGCAAAGATTGCCGGAACGGAGGAGAACATTAAGGTTTTATATGGCTGTGAGGGCTATTTTGTCAATGATGTGGACGACCGTCAGATTGTTCGTGGCGAGCAAAATGCCACATTCCGGGACGAATTTGTGGCCTTTGACCTGGAAACCACCGGTTTGTCCCCGGAAAATGACCGCATTATTGAAATTGGCGCAGTGATTTTTCAGGATGGGAAAGAGATTCGTCGATTCCAAACCTTTGCAGATCCCTTGAGAGAGTTAGATGCCAGAATTGTGGAACTGACCGGGATTACCCAGGATATGCTTCGGGATGCGCCTAAAATTGAGGAGGTTCTGCCGGAGTTTCTGGAATTTGTAGGGAATCGACCCGTGATTGCCCACAACGCAAAGTTTGATACAGGATTCATACGTGCTGAATGCGATCGTCAGGGAATTGCGTATTCTTTGACATCGATTGATACCTTGCCTCTTTCTCAGCAGTTGATGCCGGAATTGGGCAGATATAAGTTGGATATTGTGGCAAAGGCATTGGCTTTGCCGAATTTCAATCATCACAGGGCAGCGGATGATGCTTTGACCTGCGGTTTGGTTTTTGTAAAATTGATTCCCAAACTGGAACAAAAGGGGATTGTGGATATACAGAGTATCAATCCTACGATGATGAAGGTGCGTTCCAAGGGTATTATTTTCGCAGCGCCTTATCCAAACCACATTATTGTGCTTGCCAAGAACCAAATTGGCTTACGCAATCTCTATCAACTGATTTCCATGTCCAATCTGGACTACTTCAAAAAGCGACCCAGAATGCCGAAATCTGCGTTGATGGAATTACGGGAAGGCTTGATTATCGGCTCTGCCTGCGAGGCAGGCGAACTGTTTCAAGCGATTTTGAATCATAAAAGTGACGCGGAACTGAAGCGCATTGCTTCTTTCTATGATTATTTGGAAATCCAGCCTCTTTCCAATAATCTGTTTATGTTGGCAAAAGGGTTGGCAGAAAATGAGGAGCAGTTGCGGGAATATAACCGCACTGTTGTTCGGCTGGGCGAGGAATTGGGAAAGCCTGTGGTTGCCACCGGTGACGTGCATTTTCTAAATCCGGAGGATGAGATTTTTCGCCATATTCTCACACAGAATTTTGATGACGCGGATAGAGAAAATCCATTGTACTTCCGCACAACCGACGAGATGCTCCGGGAATTTGCCTACTTAGGGGAAGAAAAAGCCTACGAAGTGGTTGTTACCAATCCGAATTTGATTGCGGATATGTGTGAAACATTACGCCCGGTACCGAAGAATCTTTTTGCTCCGAAAATTGAGAATTCTGTGGAAGATTTGAAACATTTGGTCTATTCTAAGTTCCACCGGCTCTATGGGGATAATCCACCGGAAGTATTTGTAAAACGTTTGGAAACAGAACTCAATGACATTATAAATTGCCATTATGACGTGATTTATATGTCTGCCCAAAAACTGGTGCAAAACTCCTTGGAAAACGGTTATTTGGTGGGCTCTCGTGGTTCTGTGGGATCTTCGATTGTGGCGTTTATGTCCGGTATTACGGAGGTTAATTCTTTCCCGCCCCACTACCGTTGCCCCAATCCGGAATGTAAGCATACGGTATTGGACGTACCTGCTGGGTATAACTGTGGCGCAGACCTTCCGGATGCCAATTGCCCGAAGTGCGGATGTAAAATGGAAAAAGACGGATTTCATATCCCCTTTGAAACATTTTTGGGTTTTGGCGGTGATAAAGTCCCGGATATTGACTTAAATTTCTCAGGTGAATATCAGTCCAGGGCTCATGCATATTGTATTGAAATGTTTGGGAAATCCCATGTGTTCCGGGCGGGCACCATTGGTACACTGGCGGAAAAAACCGCATTTGGCCATGTGAAAAAGTATTTGGAAGACAGAGGTCTTACGGCAACTATGGCGGAGAAAAACCGCCTTGCCCAGGGTTGCGTCGGCGTCAAACGCACCAGTGGTCAGCACCCCGGTGGTTTGGTAGTTATCCCTCAGGAAAATGAGATATGGGATTTCTGTCCGGTACAGCACCCGGCAGACCAAACGGATTCTGACCAAATTACAACCCATTTTGAATATCACTCTATGGAAGAAAATCTTCTGAAATTGGACATGCTGGGGCATGATGACCCCACTATGATTCGTATGATGGAAGATTTGACTGGGGTGGACGCCAAGACCATTCCCTTGGATGACAAGGATACTATGTCCATCTTCACATCCAGTAAAGTGCTGGGGTATGAAAATGATAAGGTCTTAGGACCCACCGGTGCTGTAGCCATTCCGGAATTTAATACGCGTTTTACCCGAGGGATGCTGATGGATACTATGCCGGAGCGTTTTGATACATTGGTCCGTCTTTCTGGTTTCTCTCACGGCACAGACGTGTGGTTGGGCAATGCCAAGGATTTGATTACATCCAAAACCGCTACGGTTGACTCTACCATCGGATGCCGGGATGACATTATGATTTATCTGATTTCCTGCGGCCTGCCGGAAAAGCGCGCGTTTAAGATTATGGAATCTGTTCGTAAGGGCAGGGGACTTCCGGACGGCGCGGAGGAGGAAATGCGCCAGGCCGGCGTGCCGGATTGGTACATCAATTCCTGCAAGAAAATCAAGTATTTGTTCCCCAAGGCCCACGCAGTTGCATACGTTATGATGGCCTTTCG